>CANQHJ010000082.1 GCA_947623665.1 uncultured Bacilli bacterium | reverse complement strand
ACCTACTATGTGGCGAAAGTTACGAGTAGTGTAGCTTGTCTTGAGTGAAGACTTTGGGATAGATGATCTGGTGCATTTATTCGGCCAAATAAATGTTACTTGCATCTTGAAATTATCTTTGCAAAAAAGAATTAATAATAAAGTGTGGTGAGGAAATCTCCTAGAGTGCCTTTGATATAGGATTGCAGTGGGTACTAAGTGGTAATCAAGTCATACATAGATTAAATTATGTATTAATTTCTTTAAAGGGGAACCGCATATCTGGTAACGGAATGTAGAAATTAGGGAAATCCTACTTGACCTAAGGCTCAAAGTTTACTATATTAAAGCCATTAATTTTAAAAGTTATATAATCGTCTACACGACGGTTTTTTATTTTTTGGTTATGTGCTATAATTTAATTATAAAGAGAGGTAATATATGATAAAAAGAAAATATTCTAATAAAGAAATATTAGAAACATTAAGACGTGATGATAGAAAGAAGAAAAAAAGATTAATTGATAAGAGATGGATTTTTACAGTTTTTGTAATGACTTTCTGTATTTCATTTTTTATGTCTTTTATTTCAGAGACAACTATTCCAAATGCTACCTTAATAATTGGTATCATAGTTACACTATTATTTATTTTATTAGGTGTTTTATTTGATATTGTAGGAGTTTCAGTTACAACAGCTGATGAAAAAGTATTCCATTCTATGAATGCTAAACAAGTAAAAGGAGCTGCAGTTGCAGTCAAATTTAAAAAAAATGCAGATAAAGTATCTAGTGTTTGTTGTGATGTTATAGGAGATATTTGTGGAGTAGTATCTGGATCTGCTGGAATAACAATTGCAACTTTAACTACAAAAGCATTATCAATTGATGCTTTAATAGTTACAATGACCATAACTGCAATTATCTCTGTTTTAACTATTTGTGGTAAAGCCATTGGCAAAAGTTTTGCTATTAATAAAAGTAATGTTATTTTATATGAATTTTCTAAATTCATATCGATATTTTATAATCCAAAAAAATAATATAAAATATAGAAGTATTTTTAATGCTTTATATTTTTTTTAATTTATGGTATTATTATGTCATTAAGGAGGAGTATTTATGGTAGAGAAAAGAAATATTGGAGTTTATTTGGTTCTTTCAATAATCACTTGTGGTATTTTTTCAATTTATTGGTTTATAGTACTTACAGATGATGTGAAGAAAGCAAGTGGAGATGAAGATATGTCATCAGGAGGAGTTGCATTTCTTTTAACACTTGTTACTTGTGGAATCTATAGTATTTATTGGGCTTACAAGATGGGTAAAAATGTAGCTCTTGCTCAAGAGAATAATGGTTCTAAATCAACTGACAACTCTGTATTATATTTAATACTTGCATTATTTGGTTTTAGCATTGTTGATTATTGTTTGATTCAAAACGACTTAAATAAATTATCATAAAAGAAAGAACTAAGTTCTTTTTTGTTCTATGAAAAAATATAAGAAAATAATTATATCTACCATAATTTTTATATTGCTTCTTATATATATACTAGTAGGAGAAAAAATAAAGTTTTATATACCATGTCCAATCAAATCTCTAACAGGCTTTTATTGTCCTGGATGTGGTATTACTAGAATGATTTTATCTATATTAAAAGGAGATTTATATCAAGCATTTAGATATAATCCTCTTGTATTTATATTAATGCCATTTATTATATTTTACTTTTTAGAAATAAATATTAGTAAATTATATAATAAAAAGTCTATTTGTAAAAAAGTTCCAGATTATATATTTTATATAATAATAGCTGTTTTAGTAGTTTATGGCATACTTAGAAATATAGATATATTTTCTTATTTAAGACCTACTATTGTAAGGTGATAAAATGAATTATGATTTATTAATGCAAAAACAAATACAAAATATAAATAAAAGTGCCCCAACACTTTTGCTTCATGCCTGTTGTGCTCCATGTTCATCAAGTGTTTTAGAAAGACTATCAGATATCTTTAAAATTACAATACTATTTTATAATCCTAATATTACAGATGAAAAAGAGTATAATAAAAGACTTGAAGAAATAAAAAGATTTATTACAGAAATAAAAACAAAATATAAAGTTTCTCTAATAGAAGGAAGATATTTACCAGATGAGTATTTTAAGATTGCTAAAGGTCTAGAAGAAGAAAAAGAAAGAGGCAAAAGATGTTATTTGTGCTATAAATTAAGATTAGAAGAGACTGCTAAAATTGCTAAAGAGAAAAACTTTGATTTTTTTACTACAACACTTTCTTTAAGTCCTCATAAAAATGCTAAATGGATAAATGAAATAGGAGAAAATTTAGAAAAAGAATATAATACGACATTTTTATATTCAGATTTTAAGAAAAAAGAAGGGTATAAAAGAAGCATAGAATTATCTAAAAAATATAATTTATATAGACAAGATTATTGTGGTTGTATATATTCCAAAAGAAATGATAAATAGAATGCAAAATTTCATTTGAGTTCCGGTAAAAAATAGGAAACAAAAGAAAAAATGAATTTGTGTTTTCCACAGATTCATTTTTTATGCAAA
>CANQHJ010000081.1 GCA_947623665.1 uncultured Bacilli bacterium | reverse complement strand
CCTTCATTTACATCACCACCATTTTCTTTTTTAACAAATTTTGTGGCCATCGGTAATTTGTGTCCAGCAAGTCTTAACGCTTCACGTGCTACTTCTTCGCTAACTCCAGAAATCTCAAACATAATCTTTCCTTTCTTAACGACAGCAACCCATCCTTCAACGTTACCTTTACCTTTACCTTGACGAGTACCGATAGGTTTTTTAGTAAGTGGCATATGTGGGAATATATTAATCCACACTTTTCCACCACGCTTCATATAACGTGTCATGGCAATACGTGCAGCTTCTATTTGATTAGCAGTAACCCAAGCACCTTCTTTAGCTTGAATACCATAATCTCCAAAATGTAATTCAGTATTACCACGAGATTTACCTTCATGAGGTAATCTATGAACACGTCTATATTTTACTCTTGACGGTATCAACATATTAATTACCTCCCTTAACATTTTTTGAAGGAAGAATTTCTCCTTTATAAATCCATACCTTTACACCGATTTTTCCATATGTAGTATCTGCTTCTGCAGTTGCATAATCAATATCAGCGCGTAATGTATGTAGAGGAATAACTCCTTCTTTATATCCTTCACTACGAGCCATATCAGCACCACCAAGGCGACCTGATACTAAAGTTTTAATTCCCTTAGCTCCAGCTTTCATACCATTTCTAATAGCACGCTTTTGAGCCATACGGAATGATGCTCTATTTGTGATTTGGTTTGCAATTGAATCTGCTACTAGTTGAGCATTCAAATCAGCCTTCTTAATATCAACTATTGAAATTTGAACTTTCTCACCAGCAATAGAAGATAATTGCTTTTTAAGTTTTTCTATTTCTTCTCCACCACGTCCGATCATAACACCTGGTTTAGAAGTATGTATAAATAATTCACATCTCTTAGAACTTCTTTCAATTTCAACTTTGGCAATTCCAGCATTCTTTAAGTTTTCTTCTAAATATTTTCTCATTTTAATATCTTTATCTAAATACTTAGAGAAATCTTTTTTATTAGCATACCATTTTGCATTCCAGTCTTTATTAATTCCAAGTCTAAGTCCTCTAGGATCTGTCTTTTGTCCCATAAGTTACCTCCTATTAATTTTTAGCTTCAGCCTTTAAAGCCACAACAATTACTATGTGACTAGTTCTATGATCTTTACGTCCGATATGAGAACGTGAATCAAACATATGACGTTTCATAACAGGACCAGCATCTACTCTTGCTTCTTTAACATATAATAAATTAGCATCTGCTCCTTCATTATTAACAGCATTAGCAATAGCAGAATCTAATACTTTTTTAATAAGTTTAGCTGCTTTAGTATTAGTATTATTTAAAATTGTTAACGCTTCACTTGTATCTTTACCACGAATTAAATCTATAGTAAGACGTGTTCTTATAGGAGAGATACGAAGTGATTTAGCTTTTGCGATTGCTTCCATTTTCTAATTCCTCCTATTTAGTTCTATTTCTTTTTGTCAGAACCATGTCCACCAAATTTACGAGTTAATGCAAATTCACCTAATTTATGACCAACCATATCTTCAGTTATATAAACCGGGATAAACTCTTTACCATTATGAACGGCAAATGTATGTCCAATAAAATCAGGGAAAATAGTGGAACGGCGTGACCATGTTTTTATGACTTCTTTTTTTCCAGATTTATTTAATTCTTTGACCTTTTTAAGTAATCTATCAAATACATAAGGTCCTTTTTTTAAACTTCTAGCCATTTAAATCATCCTTTCCTATTTACTATTACGACGACGTACAATAAACTTATCAGATTGTTTTTTCTTACGTGTCTTATATCCAAGTGCAGGTTTACCCCAAGGTGTAACTGGTGCACTACGTCCGATAGGTGCACGTCCTTCACCACCACCATGTGGATGGTCATTAGGATTCATAACAGAACCACGTACTGTTGGACGAATTCCCATATGACGTTTGCGTCCTGCTTTACCTACTTTTACAAGTGATGCATCTTCATTTCCAACCTCACCAATTGTAGCCATACAAGTTCCAAGAACTTTTCTTTGTTCTCCGCTTGATAAACGAAGCATAACATAATTACCTTCACGTCCTAATATTTGAGCAGATGCTCCAGCACTTCTTGCTAGCTCTCCACCTTTTCCAGGACGAAGCTCTATATTATGTACCATTGTACCAACAGGTATAAGTGATAGTGGAAGTGCATTTCCAACTTTAATATCAGCATTAACACCTGCTTCTATCATATCTCCTACTTTTAATCCCTTTGGAGCAATAATATATCTTTTTTCTCCATCAATATAATTAATTAACGCAATATTTGCAGTTCTATTAGGATCATATTCTATACTTGCTACTTTACCAGGAACGTCTTGTTTATTTCTCTTAAAATCAATGATACGATACTTTCTTTTAACTCCGCCACCTTGATGACGAACAGTTATCTTACCTTGATTATTACGTCCACCATTTTTAACAATGGTAACTGTAAGACTCTTCTCAGGAGTAGTTTTAGTAATATCTTCATTTACTAAAGTACTCATCTTTCTACGTCCTGGTGTAGTAGGTTTATAATTTCT
>CANQHJ010000080.1 GCA_947623665.1 uncultured Bacilli bacterium | reverse complement strand
TCAGAGATATATTATACAACAAAAATTCGGTGAAATTTTAACTAATGATACGGTGAAATTTCTACTAAGGATTAACAAAAATAATATAATTCTTGACATAATATAGGGTATTTATTGTATAATAGTAATCAAAGAAAGGAGAAAAATATGAAAAAAGTATTATTCTTTATAACTTTATTTGTTATGGGAATGGCTATAATGCCAAATGTATATGCAGAAGAAATAAAAGAGGTAAATGACGAAAGAACATTAAAAGAAGCAATAGAAGCACTTAGTTCTACAGGAGGAGTTATTAATTTAAAAAACAATATAACTACAGAAGGTTTAATAACTATTAATACTGATAAAGCTATTACTATTAATCTTAATAACTTTAAACTTGATAGAAAAAATCCTGATGGTAATACTATGCTTAATATTACTAAAGGAGAAGTTACTATTAAAGGTGATGGTACAGTAGAAATAACTAATGGTAATGCTATTATTGCAAATGGTGCAGATGTTAAGGTAATATTAGATGGTGGAAATTATAATAGTAGTACAGAAGGACAAAATTCTATATTAATACAAAATGGAGCATCTATTACAGTAAAAGGGAATGCTAATATTAAAGGTTATTATGGTATAACAGTTTTTAATGATAATTCTAAAATAGATTTTGAAAATGGAAATATAGAAGCAGTAGCATTTGCTATTTCAGGTAATGGAAGTGATACAACAAATTCTATTATAAATATAAAAGGAGGAACAATTAAAAGTGAATTAGGTACTGCAATATATCAACCTCAAACAGGACATTTAAATATTAGTGGTGGTAATATAACAGGACCTATTGCAATTGTTGCTCGTCAAGGAGAAATAAATATTACAGGTGGTACAATTAATGCTACTGGAGATCCTTTGGATACTGTAGCTATTGGAGTTAGAGATGTTGAATTACCATTAGGTACTGCTGTTGTAGTAGATAATACAGAAGCAAGTTATGCTGATAATGCTACTGTAAAAATTTCAGGAGGAGTATTTAAAACAAAATCTGATAATCCAGTAATATCATTTGATGATGATCCAAATGATATTACAGTAGAACAAGGAGCAACATTCGATAAAAAAGTAAATCCAATTTACTTAGAAGAAGGACTTATTCAAGATGAAAATGGAAAAGTAATACCTACAAGTTCTCTAACACCTATAGAAATTAATACTACACAAGAAGAAATTGAAAACCCAGATACATCAGATATTAATATATATCTATTACTAGGATTATTAGCTATAAGTGTATTTGGACTTGGATATGCAATAAGAAGAAAAATCAAATAATAAAAAACTGTAATAGTTTATATATGTTTTACTACTTTACAAAAAAAGTGTCAAAAATTGGAAAATAAAAAGCGTTCAAAAATATGGACGTTTTTTTTTTTTAGTAGGATAAGGATATATGAGGATAGGGTGAAAAAAATGAATGAAGATAAGAATAAAAAAACAGTATTAATGATAAGCCTAATATTATTATTAATAACTATAGTAGGAGTAACATATGCAGCATTTCAATATACAAAGAAAGGAACAAAAGAAAATACAGTAACAACAGGAGATATCTCATTTATATATAATGAAAATAGTAATGGAATAACATTAAGTAATGCAATGCCAATGACAGATGAAGAAGGTAAACAAATATCAACAGATAGCAATAGTCAAGGATATTTTGATTTTGACGTAACATCAAAAATGGGAGGAAGTGCAATAATACCATATTATGTATATGCAGTAGATATATCAGAAGAAGAAAATAAATTAGAGTCAGACTATGTAAAAGTATATTTAACTAATGGGAAAGAAGGAGATACTCCATATGCACAATATGAAAAAGAAGTACCAATATTTGCAGATTTAGATAATGTAACAGTCCAAGAAGAAGGACAAAAAGTAGAAGGAAAATTACTATATCAAGATACATTTACAGAAAGTGGAATAAAAAACTTTAGATTAAGAATATGGGTAGCAAACACTTATGAAGTACAAGAAAAGTCAAAGAAATTTAAAATGAGAGTAGATGTCTCAACAGAAGCAGAAGTAACATCAAGTGATCCAGAGAAACCAACATGTGAAATAGAAAATGCCTCACCAACAAAAGCAACAAGAGATGAAGATATCACGATGACAATAAAATGTAGTGATAACAACGGAGTAATAACATCAAATATGACAAGTGATAATATACATGTAAAACAAAACAATAAAGAAGTAACACCAAAAAAGAAAGAATTAACAGAAGGGCTTGCAAGTGCAAGTGTAACAGGAAAGAATGGAGTACAACATCAACTAACATTAAATGGATTTGAAAGTGAAGGAAATATAACAATTACAATAGATAAAGGAGTAATAACAGATAAAAAAGGAAATACAAATGATGAAATAGACATAGAGACAAATATATCTATAGCAAAAAGAGTAAATATAAAATATGAGATGGCAGGAGGAGTACAAAGTATAGAAGAAGAGAGTACATATTGTGATATAAAAGAAAAAGATACATGTAATATAGAACTACCAGAAATAACAGTAAAAGAAGGATATACAGGAAGTTTTTGGTCAACAGATCAATCAGCAAAGAGTGGAAGTAATCCAAGTACTTCTATAGAAGTAAGTGAAGATAATACATATTATGCAAGAGGAACTAAGTTAGTAAATGTAACATATCAAAAGACAAGTGGAGTATCTTCTCTTACAAAAGATAGTGATTCATGTACAAGATATGGAGATGAAGAAACATGTGAGATTACTTTACCAACAATAACAGGGAATAAAGGATATGATCAAACATATTGGGGAACAGATAATAATACAGAGTATGCAAGTAGAATAGATTCAACAACAGTAACACCATCTGATACAACAACATATTATGCC
>CANQHJ010000079.1 GCA_947623665.1 uncultured Bacilli bacterium | reverse complement strand
AAATACAATAATAACAAAAGACTTATCAAGACTTTCAAGAAATAGTTTTGAGGCGAATTATTTTATTGAATTATACTTTTTAGAGAGAAATGTAAGATATATTTCAATTTTAGATAATGTAGATACTTACTTAAAAAATTCAAATAATGATATGATTCAATTTAAAACATTAATTAATGATTGGTATAGCAAAGATATATCTCGAAAAGTAAAATCAAGTGTATGGGCTAGAAAAGAAAAAGGTCTATATCTAAGTTCAAGAGCACCCTATGGATATAATAAAAGTCCACAAAATAAAAATAAATTAGTTATAAATGAAGAACAATCCAAGATTGTAAAACTAATTTTTGAAAAATATGATAAAGGAGAAAGTCAAACAAGCATTGCAAAATTTTTAAAGGAAAAGAAAATTTTAGCACCAAGTAGTTATGATGATAATGGGATATTGAGAAAAAATGTGTATAAATGGGATTCGGCAATTAGTAAAATATTAAAAAATAAAATATATTTAGGGCATACTGAATATGGAAAAAGGATAAATCTTAGTTATAAGTCTGAAAAAGTTAAGTATGTACCAAGAGAAGAATGGAAAATTGTAAAAAATACACATGAACCTATTATTGATGAAAAGCTATTTGAAAGAGTACAGAGAAAATTAAATATTAGAAAAAAAACTAAAAAGAAGAAATTTGATTGGCTTTTAAACGGATTAGTATATTGTAAGGAATGTGGCTCTCAAATGGTATTAAAAGTTGAATATACTAATGATGGAAGAATAAAATCAAAAAGACTTCATTGTGTGGAGGGAATAAGAAAAGATAGTAACGTATTTTGTAATAGAAAAAGTAAAGGAATAAACGAAGAATCATTAACAAAAATTGTATTAAAAAATGTTGAAAGTAGGATAATAAAATTAATGAATACAAAACAAATTGAAAACCTTATTCTAGCACAGTACAAGGAAGACAATACAAAAATATTTGATGATACAATTAATAATTATGAAAAACAGTTATTGAAAATAGAAAAAAACATTACATCGTTATATGAAGATTACAGAAATGAAATTTTAGAGGAGGATGATTACAAGAGATTTTATAAAGCAGAAAGTGAAAGAAAAAATAATATCAAAAATAATATTGCCAGATTAAAAGAAGAAAAGGAAAGTAAACCCAAATTAAGTCTTGAACAATTACAATGTTTAATAAATGACATATCTAATATAGATAGTTGGAATAAAGAAAATATAGAAGATATTATATATAATGTGGAAGTTGATATAAATAATAGCATATATATTAATTATAGATATGATATTTTTGAGATGGTATAAGTAATATGAAAGATTATAGAGCGGGAATTTATTTAAGACTTTCACATGAGGATATTCAAGAAAATAATAGTATAGAGGCTCAAAGAAGTATAACAACTGAATATGCTATGAATAATAAATATAATATTGTTGAGGAATATGTTGATAATGGATATTCTGGAATGTTAGATTCAAGACCTGGTTTAAATAAAATGATTGTAGATATTTTAACTAATAAAATAAATATGGTGATAGTAAAAGATATTAGTAGATTAACTAGAGATAAGAATAAAACTGGTTATTACACAGAGATATTTTTTCCAGACAATGATGTAAGATTTATTTCGGTTACAGAAATGATTGATAGTGGCGACAGATATGAAATTGATGATACTATAATGTTAAGAGGAATGGTAAATCAATATTATGTTGCAGATATATCAAGAAAAATTAAAGCAGTAAAAACTAACAGGAAGAAAAATGGAGAGTATGTTGAATTTTTTGTACCTTATGGATATAAGAAAGATATAAATGATAAAACCAAAGTTTTAGTTGATGAAAAAGTTGCAGATAATGTAAAACTAATATTTGATATGTATATACATAATTATTCACAAGGTCAAATAGCAAAGCATTTAACAAAGTTAGGTATTGACACTCCAAAAAAATATAAAGGGCAAGAAGTAAAAATAAATGAGTGGAGAACTGATACTATAAGCAGGATATTAAAAGATCCATTCTATACAGGAAAAATGATTATAAATAAATATGTTAGTGATTATAGAACCAAAAAAACAAAAAAGACACCTAGAGATAAATGGATTATGATTGATGGAAAACATAAGGCTATAATTTCAAAAAATGATTATGATATTGTGCAAGAAAAATTAAAAAATAACTATACAAAACCAAAACAAAAATATGAATATTTATTAAGAGATTTAGTATTTTGTGGGCATTGCAAATCAAAAATGCAATATAAATATAGAACTAGAACTAAAATAAGAGATAAAGTATTGGATAATCCTCAAAAGAGTTGGTATTTTAAATGTAGAATGATTTATAGATTTCCTAGTATATGTGATAAAGGTTATACTATAATGGAAAAACAGCTAAATGAAATAGTTATTGAATCTCTAAAAAAGAGATTAAGTAAGATTTCAATTGATGAACATACAGGAAAAGTTATTGATGAATATAAAAAGAGTAATGTTAATTATAAAATATTAGAAAAATATAATAGAAAGAAGATAAAACTAGATACAGATATTACAAGAATATATAATAAAAAGTTAGAAGGCTTAATTTCCATAGATGATTTTACAGAAGAATATTCAAAATTAAAATCAGAGCTTAAAGATACTAAGATTAAAATTGAGGAATTAGAAAAAATATGTAATCCAGAAATACTCGATGATAAATTAAAAGATATTATAATCAATTTTAAAAATGGAAAAGAATTTGATAATGAAACAATGAAAATTTTAATAAATAAAATAGAAGTTTATGAAGATAAAACAATAAATATAAGTTTTAATATTTAACACATTACATGTTAAATTTATTTTTAATAAAAAGACTTCAATAAAAAACACTAGGGCGATGAAGGAGCTGAAAGCAACAGAGGAATAACAGAAGCTGAAATTAATTTGAAAATAGCATTAAAATTACAAAATCTATTAGAACAAACAGGGAGTACAGTTATATTAACACGTTCAGATGAAAATGCAATTTATAGTTTAGATAGTAAAACATTAAGGCAAAAAAAGATATCAGATATTCATAATAGAGTAAAAATTGGTAATGAAAGTTCGGCGGATATTTTTGTATCAATACATTTAAATAAAATACCTCAGCAACAATATTATGGATGGCAATGTTTTTATAAAGAAGGAAATGAAGATAGTATTAATCTTGCTAAAAAATTGCAAAAAAATTTAAATGAAGCAATACAAAAA
>CANQHJ010000078.1 GCA_947623665.1 uncultured Bacilli bacterium | reverse complement strand
AGAAAAGCAATATATGGAAAATTGAGAAGAGACATTGGCATAATCTTAAGAAGATTATGTGAATATAAAGAGGTGGAAATAATAGAGGCACATGCATGTATAGATCACATACATATGCTAGTAAAAATACCACCTAAATTAAGTGTATCACAATTTATGGGATATTTAAAAGGTAAAAGTGCATTAATGATATTTGAAAACCATGCAAATTTAAAATATAAGTATGGACAAAAAACATTTTGGGCAAGAGGATATTATGTAAGTACAGTGGGACTAAACAAGCAAACAATAAGAAAATATATAAGAGAACAAGAAACAGAGGATATGCTTCAAGATAAAAGAAGCGTAAAAGAATACGAAGACCCTTTTAAGGGTTGCTAGAGTGACAAAGGCGATTGGCAGATCAAAAAAGCTACCATGTGGTAGCTGCCAGTAACAGCCCTTATAGGGCACAGTCAAAAACTACTAGTTAAACTAGTGGCTTTTTATTTACAACAAAATTGTCAATGAATATAAAAAAATATTGTATAAAATAAAAAAATCATATATACTAAAGATAATAGGAGGAGCATATGAAAAAGTTAAAGATATTATTAATGATTATTATAGGAATAGTTGCAACATCAACAATTAAAGTAGATGCTATTGAAAATGGCTCAGGACAAGAACCTCAAAGTGGAATAGGATATGAAATTCAAAATTTTTCAATTCTAGTTTTTAATGAAGAAGGTGTAAAGAAAACTCAATTGGATGCAGGAAACTCAATAAAACAGTTTTCATTAGATGCAGATCCAACTATTAACATGGAGCCAAGAATAGATAGAATGAAAGGAGACTATAAACTAGTTTCTGTTAAACTTAATTTTGATGGTGGCCTAGATAGTATTAGAAGTCAAGTAGAAGCAAAACTAAAAGAAAAGAAAAGTGAAATACCAGAAAGTTCTAGTAAAAAATATCTTATAACTTTCTCAGTAAGATATAAACTTAATATACAATCTGCAAATGGTGTTAATCAAATTTGGGATGCTGATTATGCAAATGTATTCAGTGGTGATCAACAACTTATAAAAAATGAAACTGAAACAAATAACAGTGTAGGAATAAGTCAAATGATATTCTCAGGAACTATGGATAATAATAGTGAAGAACCAACATTTAATTGGGAAAATGGAGCACAATATTCATATGATGGACACGTATTTACATCACGTTATAATGACATGCCACTTTTAGATGAATACTTATTATTTGGAGATGGTGCTGTTCAAATAGGATTAGAAAAATATAGATTTATGATGCATGATATTGATAATATTGAAAGTAGTGGATATTGGTATCCATATGAAGGAGAAAATGATGATAAAGACACTCCAGAAAAAGTAGAAACACCTACTAAAAATTCTCAAGTAGTAAGTGTACCAAATACTGATGCAAAAAACACTGCTAGATTATTATTTGGATCATCAATTTTAATGATAGGAAGTGCAATAGTACTATTACAATTAAGTAAAAAAAGAACAAATTAGATTACGAAAAATTCGTAATCTTTTATTTTGTCAAAAAATGTCCTACAAAACTTTTGTATTCATTTGTCGAAAAGGTATAATTTAATTAATTTTTGTTCTATATTGATAATACAAGGAGGAAAACTATGTTCAAAATAATTACTACAGTCAATAAAGGAATATTATTTATTACATTACAAGGGACACTAAATAAAAATAATTTTAATAAGTTATCAAAAGAAATAAACTATTTACTCTATAATCAAGGTATGAATTACTTTGTTCTAAATTTTGATGATTTAAATATAACAAATAATAATATTTTATCTGAAATTCAAAATAAAATAATTGAAATATGCCTTACTAGTGGAAAAGTTGCTTTATGTGGATTAAAGAAAGAAGAAAAAAAACAAATAAACTGTAAGAATGATAATCTAAAATTTATAACAAATGAATTAGAAGCATTTAATTATTTACATATATAAGAAAGGATATGACAATGAACAATATATTAGATTATGAAAGATTAGTATATGATATTATAAAAAGATATACAAACTATTATGATAAAGAAGATTTATATCAAGCAGGAATGTTAGGGCTTGCTAAAGCATATACAAAATACAATAATGATTTTGATACTAAATTTTCAACATTTGCCTATTTTTACATTAAAGGAGAAGTATGCACATATATAAGAGAGAATAATGGTATAAAAATAAACAAAGAATTATTAAAATTAAATAAATCTTTAGAAAAAGCTAAAGAAGTATTAAGTCAAAGACTACAAAGAATTCCAACAGATAAAGAATTATCATGCTTTTTAGAAATAGATGAAAGACTAATAGAAGAAGCTAAAGCTATATCTATACCAGTAGAAAGTCTTGATAACACACAAGAAGAATCATCTAATAACTTATATAATTATATAAAAACAGAAGATAAAAATTTAAATAGTGATATAATAGATTTAAAAGTAGAATTAGATAAATTATCAAGTGAAGAAAAATCAATTATATATGATAGATATTATAAAGATTTAACTCAAAGTGAAATATCAAATAATTTAGGGATAAATCAAGTACAAGTATCAAGAAAAGAAAAAAAGATTCTTCAAAAACTAAAGACTAGACTTTAATTTTTTAGAATCACTTCTACCAACTAAATAATCAAAAGATACATTATAGTATTTAGCAATATATAGTAACTTAAAAGTAGTAGGTCTACTAGTTCCATTTTCATAACAAGTATAAGTAGTTTGAGCAAATCCTACAGACTTACCTAACTGAGATTGAGTTAGGTCTTTTTCTTTTCTCAAACTTTTTAATCTAGTACATAATAAATCAAAATTAATATCACTATTTTCTGTTTTAGTATTTATATCACTAATACCTAACAAATAATCTAAACTAACTTTATAGAAATTAGCAAGTTCATTAGCTTTTTCAATAGAAAAATCACTTTTATTAATTTCCCACATAGAGTAGGTACTTCTTTTTACTTTAAGTTTATCAGCAATATCTTTTTGTCTTAAATCTTTATCAGTTCTTAAATCACAAAGTCTTGTTTCTGTATTTAACATAATCTCACCTACGTTAATTTTAAATTCCAATTAATGGACTATTGACATGTGCCGTTCTATTCGTTAAAATGAATTTGTAGTATAGAGAATGAGAAATAGAATACTTTGAGCTGAGGTGATAGTAATGAAAAGTGAAAGAAAAAACAGAATAATAACAATGGGAGTAATAACATTATTAATAACCACAGTATTATCAGTAAGTTATGGATTCTTGAGTGTAAGTCAAGAAGGAGAAAAGAAACATAAAGTAGTCGCAGGAGTATTTAATGTAGAATTTAAAGATGGAGAAACAATAGAGTTAAATAATACATATCCAATGACAAAAGAAGAAGGAATGAATACAAAAGCATATACATTCACAATAGAAAATAAAGG
>CANQHJ010000077.1 GCA_947623665.1 uncultured Bacilli bacterium | reverse complement strand
AACTCAAGTAACTTAATTATAGCATTACTTTACACTTTTTTGTTAAAAATTCCAGTTTCTACTTGAAATTTTGCAAATTACTAAATATTATTATTTTCAATTTTTAACTACTCTTCTACATATAAATATAATTACTAAAGCAACTAATATTAATTGTATAGGAACTTTAATACGAGAAACGTACTCCTTTGCAACAACCCAATTATTACCTAAAGCATAACCAACATAGACAAATACAAAAGTCCAAGGAATACTTCCTATAGTTGTATAAATTAAAAATTTAAAAAAAGAAATTCTACTTATACCAACAGGAAGTGAAATTAAAGTTCTAACTATAGGAAAATTTCTACCTATACAGGATGCAAAAAGTCCATACTTAGAAAACCATTCATCACTTTTCTCTATATCTTCTTCTTTCATAAAAAAATACTTACCATACCTTTTTATAAAAGGTCTACCTCCAAAATAACCCATAAAATAAATTACAATTGCACAAAAAACACTACCTAAAAGTCCTACTAAAAAAGCATTCCAAAAAGAAAAAATATTACGAGAAGCAAGTATCCCACCAGTTGCCAGTATGGCCTCACTAGGAATAACAATAATAACAGCCTCCAACACCATTCCTACAAACATACCAAAATATCCATAATCACTAATAAGTTTTAACGCAAACTCTCCCATAGTATTATCACCTAATAAATTTTATGAGAAAATATAAAAAAAAGAATTAATCTTTCATTAACTCTTCAATATATTCATATAAATATTTATATTTACCTTTACCTAACATTTCTCCATGATGTTTCTCTATCATTTCAACATCAGCAACCCCATCTCCAACAGCATAAACATCTTCATCATTAAAGCCTTCTCTATTCTTTATAAAATCTAATGCTTCACTTTTTCTATTCTTCTCTACTATATTATAAGACATTACACTGTGATATGAAGTTAAATTCTTTATATCATCTACTTTATCTAAAAACTCTTTATTATCCTCAACATCTTTTTTATAAAAGAAAATCTTTATAACATTATCAACTCTTTCATTATGATAACTATATCCATCATCAAAATTAGCTTGATAATTATAATAATCTGCAAGTTCACTAATTTTATCAACACTTTCTTTTTTTATATTATTACGATGTATCTCATTTAAATCTTTATCAAATATTATACATCCATCTTCCCCAGCAATATAATCAACTTTTAAATCATATTCTTCTAAAAAATCTTTAAAAGTAGCATACTGTCTTCCTGTAATTATTGCAAACTTATTTCCTGCCCTCATAAATCTTTTAACTGCATCAACATTCTTTTTAGTAAGATTATCATCTCCATGCATAAGTATTGTAAAGTCTAAATCACTTCCTAAAAGCATCATAAATCACCCCTAATAAATATATCTAAGTATATCATTAAAAAAAAATTTATGCAAAAATGCTTAAATATATCTTCTATTTAATATTAATAAAGTAAAAATTGCTGTAATGATTCCAGAAGAAAGTACAAATAACTTAAGAAATATTATTTGTAAGAAAAATGTAGGAATAATAGGAAATTATACTCATTGTACAACTTCTACTAAATGTATAGGTACTTTTAAACCAAATAAAGATACTAATTCATATATTGGAGAAAATAATAAATTAGAATTTGTAAATGAAGAAAAACTAGAATTTATATGTGATATTAAAAATGCAAAAAATATAATAACAAAAATAAAAGAAATACATCCTTATGAAGAACCAGTAATAGATATCATTCCATTAATTGATGAAAGTTCACTTATGTGAACTTTTTATTTACTTAAAAGAATTAAACATTTCTCATAATCTTCTTTATTAAAATCAACATTAGGTACTATTTCTTTTTTATTAAACATATAAATAAACTCATCAATACTAACCCATTTAGCATCCACCACTTCTTCATCTATAAATTTTAAATCTTTAATATCTACATCTTTTTCAAATAAATATATCTCTTTGAATCTATGATTATCTTTTGTTGTTTTTAAATAAATTGCTTTAGAAGAGTCTAATTTTATTCCTAACTCTTCATCTATTTCTCTAACTATACCATCTACTACTTCCTCACCTGCAAGTAATGCTCCTCCATTACATTCCCACATTGAAGGAAAAATCTCTTTTAAACTAGATCTTTTACTTATTAATATTTCTTTTTTAGAATTTATAATTATAGCCTGAACACCTATTACAAATTCATCATCACGTAAAGCTCCTTCTCCCCTAATAAATGTTTTACCAGTTTTTCTTTTATTAATATCATAAATATCTAATATTTCTTTTGTCTCCATAATTTCTCCTAATTAAAATTATTTAGTTGCAACCACTATTTTTTCCTCATCAGTTACATATTTTAAAATATTACTAAAACCTGCTTCCTTTAATAATTCTATTTCATGCTCAATAGTAAGTGGTGTATCATAATGTTTACCTTCACCTTTAACTAAATTTTTATAATCATCAAATCCTTTTTTCTCTTCTTCTAAACTTTCAACATAATAATCCTCATTAATAAATACACCACCCTCTTTTAAAGAGTCATATATTTTTTTAAATAACACTAATTTATCTTTTGGATCAAAATGATGAAGTGCTTGAGTAGATATAACTGCATCCCTGCAACAACAAAAATCATAATCAAAAAAACTTTCATTAACAATAGTAATATTATCACTAATATGTCTATCTTCTAACTTCTTAAGCATTTCATCAGATACATCTATTGCAATAGTTTTAATATTAGGAAACTCTTTATAAACTTTTATTAATTGTAATCCAGTACCAGTACCCAAATCTATAATATTTTTTGCATCTTTAGGAATAAAATCAACTATTTTTTCTTTTGCTTTAATTATCTTTAAATGTAAATCATCATACTCATCTATTCTTTCATTAAAAAAATCCTTCATTTCTCTACTTCTCTTTTTTAAATCCATAAGTAACCTCTCAAAAATATATTTCATAACATTATTTCATTTACTTTTTCATGATTTTATCACCTCTATAATTATTTTATCATACTTATAATTACATAGTATAAATTTATTAAAACAAAATAATTTTTTACACTAACAAAAAATCGTTGATAAACAACGGCTTAGTTTACATATAGAGCAAAAATTTTTATAAAAAGATATTACTAACTAATTAACGACGATTATATAGCATTTTTGATAAATTATAAATAATTTAAATTAATCTTATACAAGGAAGTTTCTGGTAAACAACAAATTAAATAATGATGCTATAATATAGATTAGTTTAAATGAAATCGAAATGTTAAACTTAATTTGTTTATTCATATAAATTCCTCCTTTGTTATTACAATTTAATTTGATTAAAGGATTCGAACCTTCTTTTCCTTGCACAGAAACAAAGGTGATGCTATAATTTAATTCTATATTATAGTTCTTTCCATTTGTTCCTTGTATAAAATTAATTTATAAGAGTATTATACAACATTAATTATATATTATCTAGCCATATTCAATTTGAGTTTCGGTTTTTTACGAAGAATTTTAATTAATTTTTATCTTAATTGAAA
>CANQHJ010000076.1 GCA_947623665.1 uncultured Bacilli bacterium | reverse complement strand
AATGTTAGCAATTTGGTACAATAAAATTATATTATTTTTTATGAATAAAAAATAACATAATTAACTAGACATTATATAATTTTTCTATTAAGTTTGGCAAGTATATTTGTATTATTATTGGACTGTTTATAAGTCCTATATTATCTTTGTTTTGTATTGCATATACATCTATTACTTTATCTATTCCTACAAATGCAAAATTATTTATATTTATCTGTATTGCTTGTGTTTTTCCTATTTCTCTATTACTAACTCCTATTTTATTATTTTTATTCATTAATCTAAATGCATATAATACATTCCTTCTCATTACATCTGGATCTGTTGAATTATTCACTTCTATATTTAAATATGTATCTTTTATTCTCCCTACATAATCTACTCTTTGTCCTTTTTCATAATAATTATCTTTATCAAGTAATTCTTTTGATAGTTTTAAATTCTTACATAACTCTTCATAACTTACATCTACAAAATAAGATAGTAACTTAGATGAGTATTTTATTCTATCCTCATTAAAAAACATTGTTTTAAACATAGTATCTGATACAATAGATAACTTATTATTATCACCTATATCTTTTGGATTAATTAATTCTATCCTCCCTTCTTTTTTTAATTTTTTATCATATAAATAATCAATATTATAATCTCTTAGTTTAATCATAACACCACTTTCCTTTCTTTAGAGATTACAATTGTTTTAACACAAGAAAAAAGTATAGTCAAACACATGTTTTATATAATTAACAATAAAAAAAGAATGAATTTAACAAATTCATTTAAACATTTTATTAAATTCATCCCTCTTAATACTTTCAATTAACTAAATTGAAAGTTTTTTTATTTTTTTTTGAAAAAAATAAGAGAACTTCAATTTTTGTAGTTCTCTTATATAATTATCTATTACTCCAACTACCTGGGAATGTTACATAACTTGCAGGATTTACAATTCTACTAGTATAGGCAGAATAAGATAGACATCCTCCACCAGGTTTCCAATGACATGTTGCAAGCTCTAAATGAAGATGAATACTTGTACCTCCTTCATCACTACCAGAAGTACAACCAGTATTACCCATTTTTCCTATAGGTGTATATGCTGAAACAATTTGTCCTGTTCCCACAAAAGTTTGACTTAAATGAACATAACTAGCATATATATACTTACCATTAATATTATGTCTTATTACAATAATATTTGCATTACCATTACATCTAAATCCACAAAATCCATAACAACTATCTTGATAAACAGATAGTACATATCCTGGAGCAATTGGATAAATAGTTTCTCCTTTTTTATTAGGACTAGTCATATCTTGACCTAAATGCCCACTATATGAATATAATCCACCTTGTCTTGTTCCCATTGCAATAGGTCGAAGAGTAGATCCTGAACTTGGAACAGAAGTTGCAGATGATGAAGATTGATTAACTCTATATATACAATCTTGAACATCTTCATTAAGACCACAACCTATTTTTTTCAAATAAGCAATATTTGCTTCTGAAGCTTTTAATTGTTCTTGAACACTAGGTATAGTATCTCTAATAGCTTTTGTATCAGCATTGATTTTTTCACGCTCAGATTTTAATTCTGTTTCCAAAGAATTTAATTCTTGTTTTTTCTCTCCAAGTTGTTTTTGTTGACTTTTATTCTCTACAATTAATTCATCCAACTCTTTCATTACTTTATCATTATATTCAGTAAGTTGTTCTGTCATAGAAATTCTATAAATCATTTCTGTAATACTACTAGCACCAAAAATATATTGTAAATAAGAATTTTCTCCATTAGATAATTGATAATACTCAATTATCTTTTTACTTTCTTTTCCTTTTTCATCTATCTTTTTATTACTATCTTCTATTTCATTTTGCAAAGTATTAATATCATTTTCTGCCTGCTTTATTTGTCCCTCTATTTCACCAATATGTTTTGTTATTTTAGCAACTTCAGCATCATTTTTTGCAATCTTATTTTGCTTTTCTTTTATTTCATTATTATACTTATTAGCTTCGGCTTTTGATTCAGCAAGAGTCTTAGCAACAGTTTCATCAGGAAATATCAAATACGATAAAAATATAGATATGATTATTACACTAACTATTCCTCTTTTCATATAACCTCCTACACTTTTAAATATTTTCTAACGGCACTACTTGAACCTAAAGTACCAACTAAAATACCAATTAATACAACTATACCAGATACAGAATAAATAAATGGTTCAGGTTTAATTAGTTTAATTAACTCAGTAAATAAATAACCATCAAAATAATTATAAAAAGCAAGATATCCATAAGTAATAATTATTATTGGAATTATAGAACCTATTACACCAAGTATCATACCTTCTATAATAAATGGCATCTTTATAGTAAAGTTATTTGCACCAACAAGTCTCATAATAGATATTTCTCTTTTTCTTGAGAATATTGTTAACTTAATAGTATTAATAATTAAGAATACTGTAACTACAACAAGTGCTATTACAACTCCATAAGCAACTTTTTCTATTGAAGAAAATGCACTTACAAGTTGATCAACCATTCCTTCTCCATATTTAACAGTTGCAACCTTATCCATTTTTTGAATTTTATTAGCAGTCTTACCAATTTTCTCTACATTCTTAACTTTTAATCTAAAAGTATCTTTTAAAGGACTCTCATCTTCACTCCAACCATCCATAACAGTCTTAAATACTTCACTTTCTTTACTCATTTCTTCTTTAACTTCACTTTTACTTTCAAAGTCAACTTTAGCAATATTACTCATATTATGAATCTTATCTTTAACTTCATTAACTTCTTCTTCTGTTGCATTATTTTTCATAAATACTACAATAGTTAAATCTTTTTCTATTTCCTTAGTAAAATTTTCAACATTAAAAGATGCTACTATGGCAAAGGAAACTATAATAAGAGTAATAGTGATACATGAAATAGATGCAAGTGATAAACTAAAGTTACGAAACACACTTTTAAATGCATCTCTGCAACTTCTTACTAACATTCTAAACAACCTCATTATATGTACCCTCCTCTTCATTACTGATTATTCTTCCATCTTTTAGGGTTACAACTTGTTTCCTCATTCTATCAACTATTTCTTTATCATGAGTAGCCATAATTATAGTTGTTCCACGTTTATCATTTATAAGTTCAAGAACTTCCATAATCTCTTTACTTCTTTCAGGGTCTAAGTTTCCAGTAGGTTCATCACAAAGTAAAAGTTTAGGATTATTAACTATTGCTCTTGCAATTGCAACTCTTTGTTGTTCTCCACCAGAAAGTTGATTAGGATAATTATGTATTTTGTTTTTTAACCCTACAAGTTCTAATGCTTTTAATGTATGATGTCTTGCAATTTTTTTAGGAGCACCAATTACCTCCATAGCAAAAGCTACATTTTCATACACTGTAAGTTTAGGAAGTAATCTATAATCTTGAAAAACTATTCCAACCTTACGGCGTAATTTATATACTTTACTATTTCTAAGTTTTGCAACATTAACACCACCAACTACAATTTGTCCAGATGTAGGTTTTTCCTCACGATAAAGCATTTTTATAAGAGTACTTTTTCCACTACCAGATCCACCTATAACAAAAACAAATGCACCTTTCTTAATAGAAATAGTTGCATCATAAATTGCAGTTACTCCATTCTTATATTGTTTATATATATTTTTAAGTCTAATTAAATCCACTTTTTCACCACCTTAGTATTAACATTATAACATAATAAAATAAAAAGTTAAACAAACTTCGACAAAATCAATAAAAAAAAGAAGAAAACTTTCTTTCCTCTCGGGAATTTAACACTTTTAAAATATATAAATTACGCAAACCATTGTAAAATGGTTATTTTTTTGTCAAATTTTTAAT
>CANQHJ010000075.1 GCA_947623665.1 uncultured Bacilli bacterium | reverse complement strand
TTAAGACTTGCTGGACACAAATTACCGATGGCCACAAAATTTGTTAAAAAAGAAAATGGTGGTGATGTAAATGAAGGTTAAAGAGATAAGACAACTATCTAATGAAGAAATAGAAGAAAAGTTAAAAGAGAGTAAAGAAGAGTTATTTAATTTACGTTTTCAACAAGCAACTGGTACTTTAGAAAAACCTTCAAGAATCAGAGATTTAAGACACACCGTAGCAAGAATGAAAACCGTTCTTAATGAACGTAAGAAGGATGCGTAGGGAGGTTATCATGGAAAAGAAAATCAGAAAAGAGCTAGTTGGAAAAGTAGTTAGTGCTACTAATAATAAAACTATAACAGTTTTAGTAGAAACTTATAAAACTCATCCGTTATATCACAAGAGAGTTAAGAGTTCTAAGAAATACTCTGTACATGATGAAACAAATAAAGCAAAAGTAGGAGATACAGTAAGAATTGTTTCAACAAGACCAATCTCAAAAACAAAACACTTTTATTTAAAAGAAATAGTAAAAGAAGCAGTAATTTTATAATAAATGCTTTGATGAGAAGGAGGAATAATTATGTTACAACAAGAAAGTCGTTTAAAAGTTGCTGATAACTCAGGAGCACGTGAACTTTTAGTTATTCGTGTACTTGGTGGAAGCAAAGTTAAGACAGGAAATATTGGAGATGTTGTTGTAGGTACAGTTAAAAATGCTATTCCTAACTCAGCACTTCCAAAAGGAAAAGTTGTAAAAGCAGTTATCGTTCGTAGTCGTCAAGGCGTTCGTAGAGACGACGGAAGTTATATTAAGTTTGACGATAATGCTTGTGTTATTATTAAAGATGATAAGAGTCCAGTTGGTACTCGTATTTTCGGACCAGTAGCACGTGAACTTCGTGATAAAGATTATATGAAGATTGTATCTTTAGCAAAAGAAGTACTATAAGGAGGAAGAATAATGCTAAAAGTTGGAGATAAAGTAGTCGTTATTGCTGGTTCTGATAAAGGTAAGGAAGGAAAAATAATTAAGACATTAAAAAATGAAAATAGAGTAGTTGTTGAAGGTGTTCATATTGTTAAGAAACATCAAAAACCTACTGGTCAAGAGTCTGGTGGAATTCTAGAAGTAGAAGCACCAATTCATGCATCTAATGTTATGATTATTGATCCTAAGACTAAAAAGAGAACTAGAATAGGACATGATACTGATAGTAAATCAGGTAAAAAAATAAGAGTTACAAAAAAATCAAATGAAAAAATTGATTAATTGGAAGGAGGACAACTATGAACCGCCTAAAAGAGAAATACTTAAATGAAGTAGTTCCAAGTTTAATGAAAAAATATAATTATAAGAGCGTTATGGAAGTTCCTAAGATTGATAAAATTGTTATCAACATGGGAGTTGGAGATGCTACAACAAATTCTAAATTGTTAGATGCAGCAGTATCTGACTTAACTAAAATTGCTGGACAAAAACCAGTTATTACAAAAGCAAAGAAATCAGTTGCAGGATTTAAAGTAAGAGAAGGACAATCTATCGGATGTAAAGTTACATTACGTGGAGAGAATATGTATAATTTTATGGATAAGTTAATTTCTATATCTTTACCTCGCGTAAGAGACTTTAGAGGTGTTAGTAGAAAAGCATTTGATGGAAGAGGAAATTATACAATGGGTATTAAAGAACAATTAATTTTCTCTGAAATTGAATATGATGAAGTTGTTAAGGTTAGAGGAATGGATATTGTATTCGTTACAACAGCAAATACTAATGAAGAAGCATTTGACTTATTAGATGGACTTGGAATTCCTTTTAGAAAGTAATTGGAGGGATAAAATGGCAAAGAAAAGTATAATCGCAAAAGCGCGTAGAAAACAAAAATATAAAGTACGTGAATATACTAGATGTTCACGTTGTGGAAGACCTCATGGTGTTATGAGTAAATTTGGAATTTGCCGTATATGTTTTAGAGAGCTTGCTAATAAAGGGCAAATACCAGGTGTAAAAAAATCAAGTTGGTAAGCGTGAAAGGAGGAATTATAAATGGCAGTAGTAACAGATTCAATTGCAGATATGTTAACACGCATTCGTAATGCTAATGGTATGCGTTATGAAGAAGTAAAGGTTCCAGCATCAAAGGAAAAAAGTGAGATTGCTAGAATCTTAAAAGAAGAGGGATTTATTAAAGATTATAAATTAGAAAATGATAATGTTCAAGGAACTCTTGTATTAACTCTAAAATATGCTGATAAGAGGCAAAGAGTTATCACTGGATTAAGAAGAATTTCTAAACCAGGACTTCGTGTTTATGCTAAACATGATGAGTTACCAAAAGTTCTTAATGGATTAGGAATAGCTATTATTTCTACATCACGTGGAATAATGACTGATAAAGAAGCTCGCAAGAATAATATAGGTGGGGAAGTTATAGCTTATATTTGGTAGAATTTATTAATATGAGGAGGTGTACATATGAGCCGTATTGGTAATCGTATCATCAAAGTTCCTGAGAATGTTACTGTAACAATGAATGATAATGTAGTTGAAGTAAAAGGACCTAAAGGAACTTTAGAACAAGTAATGCTTAATGGTATTACTATGAAACAAGAAGAAAATACTATTACCTTAGAAAGAAAAAATGAGGAATTCAAAGCTAATCATGGTACAATGAATGCTTTAATTACTAATATGATTAAAGGTGTTACTGATGGTTATGAAAAGGCACTAGAAATAGTTGGTGTTGGATATCGTTTTAATGTTCAAGGTAAGAAGTTAGTAATCAATGCAGGATTTTCTCATCCTGTTGAGATGGAAGTTGTTGATGGACTTACTGTTACAGCAGATGGAAACAATAAGATAGTTATTAAAGGAATTGATAAAGTTAAAGTTGGTGAATTTGCTGCTAATGTTAGAAAGGTAAGACCACCAGAGCCTTATAAAGGTAAAGGAATTCGTTATGAGAATGAACATATTCGTCGTAAGGAAGGAAAGAAAGCTGCTTAATTAAGTAGAAAGGGAGGATAATATGATAAAAAAAGAATCTCGTAATGCAATGCGTATTGCTAGACATGAAAGAATTCGTAATAAAATTATGGGAACTGAAGTTACACCAAGATTAAATGTGTTTAGATCAAATAAAGAAATCTATGCACAAATCATAAATGATGAAAATAAGACTACTCTTTGTTCTGCTTCTTCACTAGATAAGGATTTAAATATCAAGAATGGTGGAAATGTAGAAGCAGCAAAATTAGTTGGTGAGAAAATTGCAAAAGAAGCAAAAAAAGCTAACATAACAAAAGTAGTATTTGATAGAGGTGGATATCTTTATCATGGCCGTGTTGAAGCGCTTGCAAATGCTGCGCGTGATGCAGGACTTGAATTCTAATAGGAGGTTATTATGCAAAGAAAGAAAGATTTTTCAAAAGACAAGGCTTTAGAAGAATTAGTAATTGAGATCAAAAGTGTTGTTAAAGTTAACAAAGGTGGTCGTCAAAGAAGATTTTCTGCAACTGTAGTTGTTGGAGATAGAAAAGGTCTTGTTGGTATTGGTACTGGAAAAGCTAATGAAGTACCAGATGCTATTAAAAAGGCAATTCAAGATGCTAATAAGAATATGATTAAAATACCTCTAATAGATGGAAGAACAGTTGCACATGAGGCAATAGGTACTAGTGGTGCTGCTAGAGTTATTATTAAACCAGCTGCTGCAGGTACTGGAGTTATTGCTGGTGGTTCAGTAAGAGCTGTTCTAGAATTAGCAGGAGTTCGTGATATTGTTTCTAAGTCCCTAGGAGCAAGAACTAAATTAAATATGGCAACTGCAGCCATTAATGCGCTAAAATCTATTAAAACACCAGAAGAAGTTGCAAGACTTCGTGGTAAATCAGTAGAGGAGATATTAGGATAATGAAGTTACATGAATTAGAAAAGAATATAGGAGCTACAAGCTCTAAGAAACGTGTAGGTCGTGGACCTGGATCTGGTTTAGGAAAAACTAGTGGTCGTGGACAAAAGGGACAAAAGGCACGTAGTGGTGGAAGTATTAATCCAGTATTTGAAGGTGGACAATTACCTTTATATCGTAGACTTCCAAAAAGAGG
>CANQHJ010000074.1 GCA_947623665.1 uncultured Bacilli bacterium | reverse complement strand
ATACGAGTAGAACCACCAACAAATATCACTTTATCAATATCACTCTTAGAAAGTTTAGCATCTTTAAGTGCTTTTCTAACTGGCTCTAAAGTAGATTCAACTAAATCTCTAATTAAATCTTCAAATTTAGCACGAGTTAAAGTTACATCTAAGTGAAGTGGTCCACCATCACTACCTTGTGTAATGAAAGGTGCTGAAATTTGAGTAGTATTAACACCACTTAAATCTTTCTTAGCTTTTTCTGCAACTTCTTTTAATCTTTGCATAGCCATAGAGTCTTTAGATAAATCAACTCCATTATCCTTTTTAAAGTTTTCAACTAAATAATCAATAATTCTTTGATCAAAGTCATCTCCACCAAGTTTATTATTACCACTAGTAGATTTAACTTCAAATACTCCATCTCCAAGTTCTAGTATTGAAACATCAAATGTTCCTCCACCTAAGTCATATACTAAAATTGTTTGTCCTTCTTCTTTTTCAAGACCATATGCTAAAGATGCAGCAGTTGGTTCATTTATAATTCTCTCAACATCAAGTCCAGCAATTTTACCTGCATTCTTAGTAGCTTGTCTTTGAGAATCATTAAAGTATGCTGGTACTGTAATAACAGCTTTAGTAACTTTTTCTCCTAAATAATCCTCAGCATAATCTTTCATATAAGATAAGATCATAGCTTCTACTTCTTCTGGTGTATATTTCTTACCTTCAGCCTCAACTTTTTCAGAAGTACCAATTAATCTCTTAATTGATGATATTGTATTTGGATTAGTAATAGCTTGTCTCTTCGCAGCATCACCAACTATTCTTTCTCCATTTTTAAATGCAACAACAGATGGAGTTGTTCTTCCTCCTTCTGGATTTGGGATAACCTTTGCTACCCCAGCCTCAAGTACACAAACACAACTGTTTGTAGTTCCTAAATCAATTCCTATTATTTTACTCATTATTATCTTCTCCTTCTTTTTTCTTATTTATTTTAACTGACGCAGGTCTTATAACCCTGTCTTTTAATTTATATCCTTTAAGTAGAACTTCCAAAACCTCATCTTCCTTATGATCTTTAACATCATCTGTCATTAAGGCTTGTTCACAAGATGAATCAAATATTTCTCCAACTCGATTTATCTCTTCTACTCCATAATTTTTAAGTATTCCTTTCATACTTAAATACATCATTCTAAATCCTTCTAAGAATTTAGAAACATCCTCACTTACATTATTAGTATCAATATTAATAGCTCTCTCAAAATTATCAATAACACCAATCAACTCTAAAATGATATCTTGATTACAATATTTTCTAAACTGTACCATTTCTTCATCTTTTCTCTTACGATAATTTATAAGTTCTGCTTGATGATACTTAATCTTTTCAGTAAGTTCTTCTATTTGCTTTTCTAACTCTTTTATTTTTTCTTTATCTTTATTCTTTTTTTCTTTTTTATGTTTTTCTTTTTTTACAACTTTCTCTTCTTGTTCTTCTAAAACTTCTTCTTTTACGTTTTCTTCCATCAAATCCTACCTTTCAATATTTTCCTTTAAGTACTCAAGCATAGAAACAACTCTATCATATTCCATACGCTTTGGACCAATAATAGCTAAAGTTCCTTCTTCTGTTGGAGTCTTAAATTTAGTCTTTATAACAGTAACATCTTCATCAATATTATTTTCACTACCAATATAAATATTTATATTGTTATCATCATCTGCTTTAATATCATTAACTACTTCTTTATCATCTAGTTTATTAAATAAATCTTTTATTTTATCAATACTACTAAACTCAGGTTGACTTAAGAATTTATTCTTACCAACGATATTAATATCAGGTTCTGAAAATTCTGAAAAAACATTATAGAATGCATTATATATTTGTTCATGTTGATCAACATATTGTCCTATTATAGGTTTAACTTCATACTCTAACTTTGATGATACCTCATCAATAGGAGTACCAACAATCAAATTATTAATTAAAGAAACAGTCTTAGAAATATCTTTTATATTAATACCTTCAAGTGTAATATTTTTATGTTCTACATGACCTTTATCAGTAACTACTATTACAATAAGACTATCTTCATTTAAAGGAACAACTTCTATTTTTTTAAGTAAGTTCTCATGTGAAGATGATCCAAGTACAACTGTAGCATAACTAGTCATATCAGATATAACTTGTAAACTCTTATTAATACAATCAGATAACACCATTTGTTGATTCTTAAATATAATTTGTAACTTTAACATATCCTCAGCATTCATCTTTTTTAACTCCATCAAGTTATCTACATAATATCTATAACCTTCTTCTGATGGTATTCTACCTGATGAAGTATGTGTTTTTTCAAGTAATTTTTTCTCTTCTAAGGTTGCCATTTCACTACGTACAGTAGCACTAGAACATTTTAACTTTTTACATATCAAGTTAGAACTAACAGGTTTAGCAAGTTTAATGTAATGTTCTACTATTAACTTTAATATTTTACTTTGTCTATCAGTCAACACCACTACTACAACCTCACTTTCTTAGCACTACTAATTTATGAGTGCTGAGTATATTATATGACTACTTTTAGCACTTGTCAAGGATAATTGCTAAAAATTATTTAAAAAATACAAAAAGACATCTGAAATTGGCAAAGTAGATAAATCTACCGTCAATTAGTCAAGATGTCTTTCAATAGATAATATATTATATAGTTCACAAAAAATCAACTATTAATTAAATCTTTTTCTAACAACATAATCAAGTCCACATCCACTAGAAACGATTAAACTTAATAATAGATATAAATTAATATCTGCTGTATCTGGATTTTTAACATCATCAGTTTTTTCTGCAGGTTTTACAGAACTTGAATCCACTACTTTTCCATTTTCATCTACTATTAATCCTTTAGCAAGATATACATCTTTTGGATCAGTTCCAATAAATTCTACACCAGCATTAACTACAATTGAGTTATTTTCGTTATCATCATCACCATAAACTAAAACTGGATTTTCAGCAGTAGCATCAATCGTAACAGGACCAGAAACAACAGCCTTGGCTATATTAGGATAACCACTTTCTGTATTATCCACGATAAGAGCAGTACCAGCAGGCAACTCTACCCCTGCATCACCTACTCCAAAAACGCCTTTACCACTAGCCTTGATAGTTCCGCCTTTAACACCAATAGTACCTTGACGAGCGACGATTCCAGCCACACCGTTCAAAGTTCCACCAGTCATAGTTAAAGTACCAGATTGTGGATTATAGATTACGGCATTATTGGAACTAGAAAGATTACCACCAGAAATAATAATAGTAGAATTGACAGTTCCTGAACCATTACCAGAGATAGCATTACCATCTGTACTAGTAATATTTCCACCCTTAACCTCAAGACTAGAATTATTACCAAAGACAGTTATACCAAAGTTTCCTCCACTAATAGTTCCTCCATTGATAACCGCTTTACAACCTTGTTGTCCAGCCAGTCCAGCCTGAACAGCAATATTCGTTGCAGTAATAGTTGCACCATCGTTGATAGTTAAGGTTGTAGAAACGTTAGAGACAACTGCTACACTATCTTTTGTACTGCCATTATTGCTAATCTTGACATTACCATCGATAGTAAGAGTTGCACCATTATCAGCAAATACTGTTGAAGAACCATTAGAGTCAATCAAACCATTTCCAGTACTATCTTTAATTGTTAAGTTTGCAGAAGAACCATTGGCATAAAGCACAGTACCATTAGAACGAGAAAGAGTATGTCCATTCAAATTTATTGTAACATCTTTTTCTACCTTAATAAATGCAGTTAAGTCAGTTATATTTTCACCCAAAGTACAAACAGATTTTGCATTCAAACATTGTTCCAATTCATCCTTAGTTTGAATTGAATTTTCGTCATAAGCATACACATTAGGCATAACCATAAATCCTAATACCATAATTAAAATCATTATAAATTTCTTCATTTACCTCACTCCTTCTAATTAATATTGTATAATATACCACTTTTCATGCCAATTTTATTTTTCTAAATATTCACAAAAAAAAATAGATCTATTTGAACTGAACCCCAAAAGTTGGACAGTTTAATTATTCAAGGATTGTAACCTGTAATTTACAGGAGACAGTCCTTTTAATTTTACTTTAATTCTATCATAATTGTAATAATAAATATATTCGTCTATTGCTTTCATTA
>CANQHJ010000073.1 GCA_947623665.1 uncultured Bacilli bacterium | reverse complement strand
GATATACTAAAAGGCAATTGTTGAATTTTTCTAAACAATTAAATGAAAAGGATATTAATTCTATTTTAGTTCATGGTCTAACAAATAAACCTTCTAACAATTCTGCTTCACCCAAAGAAATTGAATTTATTAAGAACTTCAAGAATAAATATCCGGTTATTAGTATAACACAATTCCAAGATATTTACCATGAAGATATTATTTTAATCCTAAGATGAAACAAATTGTTAAAGATAATGATCTTAAAAAACGAAGTCTCTCTTTCTTTGAATCATTATACGAAAGATTTAATTGGATTAAACCAATCAAACATAAATCTTTTAATAAAGATTATGACAAACATCCTTTGAGAGAACCTTCTCCTAGACGTGGTATTTTAATTATGATTGATGGTACTCCTCATGATTGGTTCCAAAATGGTAGAAAATCTTCTTTGCATTTAGCTGTTGATGATGCTTCTGGTGAAGCACTATGTGGTTGGTTTATGCCTACCGAATGTCTAGAAGGATATGTTCGTATGCTTTCAATATTAGTTACAAAATATGGTATTCCTGAAAATTTATACTGTGACAGACATACAATCCTTATCAGTCCTAAAAAAGATAGACTTACTCAATTTGGTCAAATGTGTGAAGATTTAGGAATAAATTTAATTGCTGCCAACACTCCACAAGCAAAAGGTAAAGTTGAGAAATGGAATAATACTATCCAAAACAGATTAGTAAATGATATTAATAGATTTAATATAAAATCTGTTGAACAATTAAATAAATTCTTTAATGATTTTTATTGTAATTATCTCAATAAAAAATATGCTTATAAACCTAAAGAAAATGAATCTTCATTTGTTCCTTTAGATGATGTTGATTTATCTAACATACTTTGTATAAGAGATTACAGAGTCATGTTAAATGGATGTGTTTTCTCTTGGGGTAATAATTACTATAAAGTATTAGACAAAGATGGATCTATAAAACAAATATTTAAAGGAACAAAAATAAAAGTTTATGAAAATGTTTTAACAAAAATCATAAGAGTTAAATACTATGATATTTTTTATGAAACAATACAAATAGAAAGTCATAGAATAGATTCAAGAAAAAGAGAACAAGTGAGAATAGATAACCAAAAACAACTTGAACAAGTTTTGAACGTGATGAAAGATTAAAAGCAAGGGCAAACAAAGTGAGTTCATGAAACCCTTGCTTTTTAGATTTCATCTTTTATAATATTCTTCCAAACAAAGTTCACCTTTGTTTGTTACTAAATAATCAAAACGGTGAAATTTTAACTAATGTTTAACAGAATTATATTATTTTTTTACATATTCACTAAAATATTACAATCCATACTTTTTAATAATATATTCAAAGAATTTCTCCATTTCATATTTTGCTGATATTGGTAAATTAGACATTAATAATTGTTCTGGTATTTTTATTTTAGTAAGTTCTTTTTTTTCTCTTAAAAAAGTTATACTTTTTTTATTAAAATCAAGCTTTTTCATAGAATAATTATTTTCTATCCAACATCTAGATATTGATCCATGTTTCTTTTGATACCAAAAACTCTTATACTTATAAGCAGAATCACATAATCTTTTATCTAAAATATCTTCTATATCAGTAAACTTTAATAAAAAAGTATATTTTTTGCAATTAGAAAAATAATCATATAACTTTTGATATTTATATTTTTTACCATATCCTAAATCAAATCCTTCTATTTCATTTAATATTCCTTTAATATCTACTCTATCTAAATCATCTAAATTAGAATTAGTAAATATAATTTCATCATCTTCACAAAATGTATGAATATAAGCCATATTTCTTGTAGTATTATTATCCCAAGTTAAATCTCTAATTACTAATTTTCTTGGCTGATTAGTAGTAATTTTATTTCCACAATAATAACATCTACCATTTTGTCTATTCCAAATATTTTTATACTTATCAGTAACTTTATTTATATTTTGTATTTTTTTCTTTTCTTTAAAATAATTAGTATCTAAGAAAACATTTTTCTTTATATCTAATTTTTTATGTTTTACAAGTATAACATCAGCAAGTTTTATTACTTTAATACTTTTATCTGTTGTTAGAGTAAATACTTCTCTATCATATTCATCTTTATACCAAAATTTTTCTATTAAATATCTTCTTGGTTTACTAGGATACATTTTTTGCATTAATCTAAGTAGTAAAGCTGATACTACTACATCAATATGTACAAAAGCTTCTTTTGCTTCTTCTACTCTGTGATAACCTGCCCATCCTATTAACTTAGTATTTAAAGTTTTTATTAATTTAGGTTGAGACCAACGACTTTTCTTTTCTAAAATTAAATCATATAATTCACTTTCAAATTTCTGTATTGCTTTTTTACTAGGTATACAATGAATAGTATTGTTTTCTTTATAGTAGTGTCTTGATAAAAAGTCAAAACCTTTTTCTATTTTATTTATATATGTTTTTTCAAATGATAACTCTAGTCCTCTTTTTTTTAAGAACTTTTTTATTATTTTTAAATATATTCTTGCTTTTGTCTCTTTTTTAGAAAATATTAAAATATCATCTGCAAATCTTATACAAAATCCTTCATAGTAGTCTATTTCTTTTTGATTTTGTAAATCATATAATAGTTTTTGTATTCCATCAAGAGCCATATTAGCAATTATAGTTGATATATTACATCCTAGAGATATTCCTTTATCTGTTGGGAATAGTTCTCCATCAAATATAAATCCTGCTTTTAAAAATTCTTTTAGGACTTTTTTGTCCATTGGAATATTTTTTAGTAACCAATTGTGAGAAATATTATAATAATATGATTTTACATCACATACTAATACCCATGTTGGAGCATTGTGTTCATTTAATGCATGCATTATAAGAGCATGGACATCAAGAGCTGATCTTTCTTTTCTAAATGCAAATGACTTTCTATCTGCAGTTGCTTCTGAGATGGGCTCTAGTGCATAAGAGAATAATACTTGCATTGCTCTATCGTTTATAGCAGGTATACTAATATGTCTTTGTTTTTGTGAGGTTTGTTCTGTTACTACAAATCTTCTATAGGGTTTGGCTTTATAGCCTTTTGCTTTTAAATTTAATACTGCTTTCATCTTATCAGAATCTTTTATCCAACGAATACCATCTACACCAGGTGCAGAGTTTGTATCTGTTACTTTTTTTACTGCAAGTACTCTAGCATCTATCGATGTAGTTATCTTTTTTATTAGTCTTTCTTTTTCATATTTATTATTTTTAAAGATTGCTAGTGTTAATTGTTGTTGAAGTTTAAATATATTTCTTTGTGCTTCTTCAAAATCTATTTTTCTCCACATTTTAGCAAGTACATCTTCTGGTAATTCTATTTTATTAAAATCATTCATATAGGTCTATATCTAATGTAATAGGACAATGATCTGAACAATTTACTTCTTTTAATATTTTTGAATCTTTTATTTTTTCTTTTAAATAGTTTGATACTAAAAAATAATCTATTCTACAACCAATATTTTCTTTTTTATTTCCTCCTACAAACCACCAAGTAAAATTATCTTTAGTGTTTGGATATAAATATTTAAAAGCATCTATAAAGCCAATATTTAGAAGTTCTTCAAACTCTTCTTTATCAGAACTTAGAAATTCACTAAATTCTGTTTTATTATAACTATTACTTTCTAAGTCTATATTAAAATCTCCACATAATATTACAGGTTTTTTATTTTCTAATTTTTTTATATATTCATAAAATGTTTCATCCCATAACATACGATAGTTATTTCTTTTTAGATTTCTTCTAGAACATGGAACATATACAGTTATAATAAAAAATGTTTCATATTCTAACGTAATGATTCTTCCTTCTGTATCAAAATCATTATCTAGTTCATACGAAACATTTATGGGCTTATTTTTTGTAAATATAACAGTTCCAGAAAATCCTAGTTTTTTACAGAAACTCCAATAATCATAATAACCATCAAGAGATATTATTTTATCTTGACATTTTATCTCTTGTAAACATATTATATCTGGATTAATTTCTTTTAAGTATTTTTCTAATCCTTTATTAAGTGCTGATTTTAATCCATTAACATTCAATGAATATATCATCATAATTACCAACTCCTTCCAATTATATTCATTGTATCAAATTTATAAAGAAAAGTCTTTAACTAAACAAAAAAGCAGTACTTTTTTATATTTAAGTACTGCTTTAATAATAAGTTTTTATACCTTTCTTTCAATATGATTATATCATTTTAGTATGTTCTTTTCAAGTTGTTGTATAAGTTTCTTCAATTTGCAGTTTGATATTTCTCTTGCATTTTATTATAAAAACAAAAAACATTAATAGATTCAAACTTACTTCATCATGCTTCTTCTAGTTAGTGTAAAGAGTTTTGGGGTAAGAAAATTAAATTTTATAATAAATTTGATTTTCTTTTTTTGTTTTAACC
>CANQHJ010000072.1 GCA_947623665.1 uncultured Bacilli bacterium | reverse complement strand
GAATGTTAGCAATTTGGTACAATAAAATTATATTATTTTTTATGAATAAAAAATAACATAATTAACTAGACATTATAACATAAAACTTTGAGATATGTTATAATGAATTTGGGTGGATATTTATGAAAAAATTTGTTAAAAGAGATGAGGAATTTATTTGTGATAAATGTGGCAAAAAAGTTGAAGAATTAAACTATACTACAAGAGATCATTGTCCTTATTGCTTATATTCTAAACATGTGGATATTAATCCAGGTGATAGAAGTAATACTTGTTTAGGACTTTTAAAACCTATTGGAGTAGAAAAATATAAAGATACTTTTAAAATAGTTTATAAATGTGAAAAATGTGGACAAATACATAAAAATATAATAGCTAAAGATGATGATATGAACAAAGTTATTGAAATTTCCACTAATAGTTAAGAACTTTTTGTTCTTTTTTTATTTTCCTAAAACTATTTTGCAAATTTCTTGATATCTTGTTTTAAATTCTTGTTTTGTTTCATCACTTAAATCATTATAATCTTTTTCAAACCAATCTAATAAAAATTCTCTAACATTATATAAATTTTTATTAAACTTATTAAAAGCCAAATCAAATTGCATTGGTATATTATCAAAATGTGAAAGTATATCTGCATCTGCAATACATAACTCTTCTTTTGTTGTTGCATTTTTACTACTACGATGATTCATTATACAATTTAAAACTTTTTCTTTTTTTTGCTTTGGATAATTATAATTTGTTAAAATCTCATCAGCAATTATTTTTCCATTTATATGATGTTCTTTTTTCGTACCTACTTTTTTTATTAGAGCAACATCATGTAATAATGCTGCAAGGGATACTATTTCAATATCTGCATTATATTTTTTTGCAAGTTTTATACTTTCAATATAAACATATTTTATATGTTCATTCCAAAAATCATAATGATCTGTAGATTCATTTTTATAGTTTTCACTTAATTTTTTAATATATTCTTTTATAATTAAAATAATGTCCATATATTACCTCCTATTACATTATATCTTTCTATTATTATAAATTCAATTATTATAAAATTCTTATGAAAATGGTATTGTATTTTTTTTAAATAGTTAATATAATTGTATTGGCAAGAGTCTAAAATTCTTGCTTTTTAAACAAAAGTATGGTATAATATAAGCCATTAAAGGAGGGAATGGTTATGAAGAAGAATTTGAAAAAGTTATTGTTAGTTATTTTAGTAGGAGTTTTTGCATTTTCTACATTAAATGTAAGTGCTGCAATCCTTGGTAGTGGTAAAGAAGATACAACTCGTATAGGATATGAAATTACACAATTAAATGTTTTTATATTTAATGATACTGGTATGACTCAAACTCAAAAAGAAGTTACTGATGAAAACATAAAAAGATTTGACGTTTCTGGAATTAATATAAATCCAGTTACTGAAGTTAAAGATGTAGATGGTTATTCTTTAGTTTCTGTTAGACTTAATGCTGATGGTGGTCTTGATACATTAAAAAGTACTGCTGAAAATATAGCAAGTACTAATAAAGATTCATTAAGTGGTGGAAGTAATGGAAAATATCTTGTTACTTTCTCAGTAAAATATAAACTTACTTTACCTGAAGGTATTTCTAGAGTTTATGATAGTGATTATGCTAATGTATTTAGTGGAGATCAAAAATTATTAAAAGATGAAACTGAAGCTAATGCTGGTGTTGGTCTAGATCAAATGATAATTGCCGGTGTTTATGATTCAAATACTGATACAGTAGATTGGTCAAATGGTGCTCAATATAATTATCATACAGAAGTTGGAGATCATATATTTACATCACGTTATAATTTAATGCCTAATTTTGATCAATATTTAATATTTGAAGATAGTAAAAATCCTGGTGATCAAGAAATTGGAGATCAAGCTGCTTATCAAATGAAAGCAAATTATTGTGAAACATATAGATTTATGGTTTATGAAGATGAAATGACTCCACCAATTCAAGATGAGCCATCAACTGATGAACCTTCACAAGAACAACCTGGTCAAGATAAGCCTGAGATTGTAGATCCAACTCCATCTAAACCAGATAATGACAAAGATAAAGATAAAGATGAAGAAGAAGACAAAAATCAAAAACCAAATGATGATAAAAATGAAGATAAACCAGAGATAGTTGACCCTGATACTAACAACAACAATAATAACAACAATAATAACAACAATAATAATAACAATAACAATAATAGCAACAATAACAGTAATACTAATACAAACACTAATACTAATACAAACACTAATACTAATACAAACTCTGCTGGAACTGGAGATAGTAATTCTGGAAGTAGTACAACTACAACTGGTACTGTAATAAATTCTAATAATAACAATAATAGTAATAGTGGTAAAGGTACTAGCCAAAAAGTAAGTGTTCCAAATACTGGTGCTAATAGTAATACAAATATAACTTTATTTGGTATGTTATTACTTGCTAGTGGATGTGGAATTGTAATGCTAACTAAAAAAGAAAATTCAATTTAAAATTTTCTTTTTTTTTGCTTTAATTTTTTGGTTTAAAAATAACTGCAAATATAAATGAAAATATTATTGCAGAAGTTATACCAGACGCTGTTAAATCAAACATTCCCATTACTATACCTAATGGTCCCATTGTTGATGCTTTAGCAAGCGCTCCATGAATTAATAAATGTCCAAAACTTGTTATAGGAACCATTGCTCCTCCACCTACTACTTCTACTATTTTATCATATATACTAAATGTATCTAAAGCACTTCCAATGACTACAAAAATACTTGTTATATGTCCTGGTGTTAATTTTGTATTATCAAGTATAATTTGAGCAAGAGCACATATTGCACCAGCAAATAAAAATGAATTAATTAATAACATTATTTAGCCTCCAAACTTACTGCATGAGCAATACTTAAAATATTTTCTTTTTGAAATACTGAAGTTGGTGAAAATAATGCTCCTGTTGTTATTAAAAGAACTCTTTGTAATTTCTTTTCTTTTAATAATTTGTAAACATAACTATAATTTACTAAAGCACTACATACTGGTCCACTTCCTCCTGCCATTACTTCTGTTTGATTTTCTAAATCATAAAGCATTACTCCACAGTCGTTATAATTTTTTGTTGTTAGTTTTATTTTGTATTCTTCTTTTAAATAGTCTGTTAAAATTTGTTTTCCAAAGTATCCTAAATCTCCTGTTAAAATTAAATCATAATCATCTACAGTTCTATTTAGATCATTTAGGTGTGTTACTAGAGTGTCTGCTGCTGCAGGTGCCATGACTGCTCCCATATTATTTGGATCATTTTGCGCAAAATCTACTATTTTTCCAATAGTTGCACTTTCTACTTTAATATCACTTTTTTTATTTGTAAGAAGAATAGATGCTCCTCCTGTTGAAGTAAAAGTTGCTGTTTTAGGTTTTGGACCACCATATTCTGTTGGATTTCTAAATTGTTTTTCACTTGTCATATTATGTGAACTAGTGGATGCTATACAATTATTTATTTTTTTACCATCTATTAAACAAGATCCTATTATTACTCCTTCCATACTAGTTGCACAAGCATTATAAAGTCCTAGAAATGGTGTATTCATCCAACTTGATGCGTATGTTGATGAAGTAATTTGATTATTTAAGTCGCCTGATAAAACTAATTCTATATCATCTTTTGTTAATTTTGTTTTTTTTAGTAAAATTTGAATACTATCTTTTAGCATTCTTACTTCTGCTTTTTCTATTGATTTTTCGTTACAATATAAGTCATCATATTTTTTATCAAAATATTTTTTTAATGGTCCATTTGCTTCATATGTATTTGTAACTGTTGCAGTGTTTTCTACATAGACATTATTAAATTTAAAAGTCATTTTATCACTCTCCTATTAATAATCTAATCATTCCAAAAAACCATGCTGATACTATTCCATAAATAATAACAGTTCCAGCAAGTTTAAACATATTAGCACCTATTCCTGTTACTAATCCTTCTTTTCTGTAATCTAATGCTGCACTTGTCATTGAATGAGCAAATCCTGTAATAGGGATTAATAGACCACATCTTGCATAATTTACTAATTTATCAAAGAACCCTAAGGCTGTACATAAAGATGCTACAAATATTAATGTAATCATCATGTAAGATGATGCTTCACTTCTAGATATGTGAAATTTATAACAGAAAAATTCTATTAATCCTTCTCCAATTACTCCGATTAGACCTCCTATTAGAAATGCCATAAAAGCATTTAAAGTACGATTTTCATTTGCTTTATATTTACTTACTATTTTTTCATATTTTTTATTTTTCATATTATCACCAGTATTATTATGAAAAAAATCAAAAAAAATATTCCACAAAATTGTGGAATACTTTTATTTTAAAGCTGCTATTTGTTTACTAGATAAGCCTGTTACTCTACTTATAAAATTAATATCTGCATTCTCTTTTAACATGTTTCTTGCTATTTTAGATTTTTCTTCTGCCATGGCATCTAGTCTCTCATCTCTTCTAAAATGTCTTTCTATCTCTTCATGTTCTTCTAA
>CANQHJ010000071.1 GCA_947623665.1 uncultured Bacilli bacterium | reverse complement strand
GCATGGGTTTCTTTCCAATTTATAACAAACTATTAAATTATTTCAAATTATTATTGACTTTTAATAGTTAGTCACCTATATCATATAAGTATATTATAATACTATTTTTAAATAAAATAAATAATCATTGAACAAAAGTTAATTATATGTTAATATGTATTTATCAAGGTTTCCTTGAATAAAATAAAAATGGAAGCCTCAACTTTATTAGGTTGAGCGCTTGCCTATGATGCATGGCACTCAAGTCGAGTGCTTTTTTTATTAATTATAAACAATTAACAAAATAATGATTACTATAAGTAATATGACTAAAAAGTCTTTCTTACTCATAAGTATCACCTCCTCCTAAAACCCCCAAAAATTTTAAGAGACAAGCGCCCAAAAGTTTTGGCTTCACTTATATTATAATAGGAAAAAAGGAAATCTTTTTTCTCTTGTAATTAATTTATTTAATAACTATTGAACAAAAGTTAATTATATGCTAATATGTATTTATCAAGGTTTCCTTGAATAAAATAAAAATGGAAGCCTCAACTTTATTAGGTTGAGCGCTTGTCTATGTTATGTGTTGGGCACTCAAGTCGAGTGCTTTTTTATTAATTATAAACAATTAACAAAATAATGACTACTATAAGTAATATGACTAAAAAATCTTTCTTACTCATAAGTATCACCTCCTCCTAAAACCCCCAAAAAAATTTTAAGAGACAAGCACCCAAAAGTTTTAGCTTCACTTATATTATAATAGAAAAAAGAGATCCTTTTCTCTTTTTTATCTTAAATTATCTAAAATAGTCTCTCTCTTACTAGAAACCTTTATAAATTCATCAATTATCTTTTTAGAATAAATATCACTATCATACATTTTCTCAGGATGCCATTGTACACCTATATTAAAAGTAGCACCTTCCATCTCCATTGCTTCAATAACACCATCAGGACTCTTTGCAACTGTTTTATAATAAGGATTTTCTTTAACTCTAAATTTATGATAACTATTAACCATTATTTCATCTTTAGAAATTATATTATATAATTTACTGCTTTTATCTATTTTTACACTATGAACTAATTTTTTATTTACATTAACACTATGATTGATATCAGTATTAATAATTTCTAGATCATCACTCTCTTTTTTATAAACAGACATTATTTGCATACCAAGACAAAATCCTAAAACAGGAATATCTTTTTTAATACACCTATCTAAAATATATAAATCATATTTAGTAAACTTCTCTCCTCCAGGCAGTATAACACCACCTACACTATCAAGCCAAAAATCAATTGACCTCTTTTCTTCTTCACTAAATTCTAAATCATCATCAAATAAAACATCATAATAATCTATATCCTTAGGTGGTATTAAATAAAAAGGCTCTCCTCCTGCTTTTATAATAGCCCTTCTTAAAAATTCAAATGAATACTGAAAACTATTTATATTATCACTTGGCTTATCACACCTCATAACAATACCAATTAAAGTCCTCGTTATATCACTTCCCTCTATATTCTTCTAAAAAACTTTTATAAACCCCATTCTTTTTAACACCTAAAACACAATCTAAATTAATATTATCTACTGCCTTAAAAATATTATAATCTGCATTTTTATTAACTTTTCTTAAATCTTTTATAAGATTCTTTATCTCTGTTCTCTTTCCATCTCCATCATTACTTTTACTTTTCTCAGTAAAAGGACAAGCACAATTAATAAATTTAAGGTTATTATACCTCATCCATGATATTATAGCATCTTCTTTTACTAAATATAGGGGTCTAATTAATTGTATGCCAGGAAAGTTATCACTATGAAGTTTAGGCATCATTGTTTTTATTTCTGCAGCATACAACATAGAAAGCATAGTAGTTTCAATAACATCATCAAAATGATGACCAAGTGCTATTTTATTACATCCAAGTTCCACTGCCTTATTATAAAGACATCCTCTTCTCATTCTAGCACACATATAACAAGTCTTCTTAGGATCCATCTTAGAAGAAACAGAAAAAATATCACTATCAAACATTTCTAAATCGATATTTAGTTTTTTACCCATTTCTATAATTTGACTTCTAACCTCTTCTTTATAACCAGGATTCATCACAACATACTTAGCACTAAACTTAACCTTACCATGACGAATTAACTCTTCAATACATTTAGCCATCAAAAAAGAATCCTTTCCCCCACTAATACAAACCATAATCTTATCATTTTCATCTATAAGTTCATAATCCATCACAGCTTTTACTACCTTACTATAAATATCTTTTCTATATTTAGTAATAATACTTCTTTCTATCTCTTTATACTTCTCCACTTTATCACCTTCTAAAAAAGACATATCATAGTGATATGTCTATATTATGCAACTTCATAAACAGATGCTTTCTTCTTATCTCTACCCATACGTTCAAACTTTACAACTCCATCAATTGTTGAGTATAAAGTATCATCGTTTCCACGTCTTACATTAGTACCTGGATAAATCTTAGTACCACGTTGACGATATATAATAGAACCTGCTGTTATGAATTCTCCATCAGCAGCCTTTGCTCCTAATCTACGTCCAGCAGAATCACGTCCATTAGAAGTAGATCCTTGTCCTTTATGATGAGCAAATAATTGAATATTTAACTTTAATAACTTCATGGAAATTCCTCCTTCTTACTTAATTTGTATATTTTCTGGATAATTACTCTCCAATTCTTTTAAAAGACTAATCATATTCTTAATTAATAACTGTGTATTAATATTTTCATTTTTAACATTAATACTAATACCTTTACTACTAACCATATAAGAAAGACTTTCTTTATCAATTAGTAATATACCATTTACTGTAGTAGTAACAATACTGCTTGCTGCACTACATACAATATCTTTACCATAATCATCATATAAAGCATGTCCAAGTATTTTAACCTTTTTATACTTTGCTTTATCTTTTACAACTTCGACTTTAATCATTACAACTATCCTATTTTTGTTATTTTAACTTTAGTATATGGTTGTCTATGACCTTGCTTTTTACGATTTGATTTACTCTTGTTCTTATATTTAAATATAACAAGTTTCTTTTGTTTTCCGTGTTTAATAACTTCTCCCTCTACTTTGGCATTTGAAACTATAGGATTACCAATTTTAGAATCAAGCATTAATACTTGGTCAAATACTACTTTGTCTCCAGCAGAAACGTTTAACTTTTCAACATAAATTTCGCTTCCTTCTGTAACATAGTATTGTTTTCCACCAACTTTAATTACAGCGTTCATATAATTACCTCCTTCTTTTGAACTAAGACTCGCTTTTAAGGTACAAGATAACTTGTTTCTAACCTTTTCAATGCGGTTTGAGCATTTGAGGCATCAAACATTACGATTATACCATAAGTATATGTAAATAGTCAAATATTTCAACATTATTATCTAACACTATTATTTACAAGTCTCTTAGTCTTTCTAAACTCATCTACTATAAAATCATGATTTTCTCTATTAAAATCTATAAAACTATTTTTACTTCTCATACATCTATAAAGTTCATTACCATTTATATTATTATTTTCTAACACTCTTCTAGCAAGCGCATAAGAATCTGCTCGTACAAGTGATTTTAAATATTCTTCTTTTGGTCTTTCAAATAAAATTGTATCTGTCATATATTCCCTAATACCATTAAGTTTATTTTGCATCAAAGCACTATATTCTTCTTCTGTAATTATACTATTATTTTTTAAATAATCTAAAGAAATAAATTCAACTGCTTCAGGAATCCACTCTATTTTGCGTCTTTCATCTACAAAGTCAGAAGATAAAACAGAATCAACATAATGAGCAACCTCATGAGCAAGTCTTATAATATCATAAATAGAATTATCATCTCTTTTTATTAAAATATAATCATCTAATACAAAAAGTCCAGCTGCAAAATCATAATAACGTGGCATTTCTTTAACAAACTCAATATGATTGCTATTTAAAATATCAAATGCTACATTAGTAATAGATAGATTATTAATATTTTCATAAAAACTTTTAACAATACAAACTACTTCTTCTTGACTAAACTTTCTATCAACATTATCATAACTCTTAGACATTTCAAATACATTATAAATATCTAAAACTCTACCAAATAAATCCTCACTCATAAATTCATCCATTTTTAAAGAATTACTTATTTTAAAATTCATCCTATAATTATTATCAGCACAAAACTTATCAAATTGTTTTTTATCTGCAGGAGTTCTAGAGAAAAAATCTCTAAATTTCATCTTAAATGATAAATTTCTATTATATTCAATAATATATCTAAAAGTAAATAAATCTTTCAAAGTAAAATATAATCTTTTTTCATCTACAGGATTATCTACAGAAAGTAATTTTTGTTTAGTAATTTCTATTGTTTTATTTAGTTCATCTAATGACACAACATACTTCATAGTATCACCTCAAATTGCTACAATTATATCATAAAAACCTTATTTTATCAAGAAAAAAAGACCTTAAGCATTAAATAAAATTGTAAGTTCCCACTATTTTTATATAGTGCAGTTAGTCTTAGAATCTGTCAAGGGCAAGACTTTA
>CANQHJ010000070.1 GCA_947623665.1 uncultured Bacilli bacterium | reverse complement strand
GTTTCATTATATACAAATGATACTGCACCTGTTGTTATTTCATTTTCTTTTGTTCCTTTCTTTGTATATTGGAATGCTGCATATGTTACTCCTACTATTGTTACAAACAATAATATTAGACTTATTATTAATACTATTTTTTTATTCTTATCTTTCTTCATTTTATCTATCCTTTCACTAATAGTGATATTTTTTTCTATGTTAAGTATAACTTAACGTTATAACCTTATCAACACTATTAGTGAAAGTTATGTCTGGTAATTTTTGGAGTCTTATAAATTTCCCGTGTTTCACTGTTAGTCAAAGAATACAACATTTTATTTGTTTTTTATCATACAATTTTTTTGACTAGTAGTGCTAGTACATTTGGTGAAAGGAGATTTTATTTTTTGTGAAGGCAGATATTACTAAAATGCAAACTCAGGACATTATCATTATGATACGTGATTGGGCAGAACAAAACCAAGAAGAATTTGCTAGAAGTGTTGGGAAAAGCTATTCTACTATTTCTAAAGTAGAAACTGGTTATAGAAATTTATATTTACATACTTTTTTAGAATGGTGTAGATTAAATAATATTACAGTTACTATAGAAAAGAAAAAATGAAAAGAATTTTTGTTGTTCTTTTCATTTTTATTCTTTTTTAAATATTTGGATCAACTAATATTTTTATGTTATCAGTATTTCCTGATGTTAAATCTAGGTAAGCATCTTGTACTTCATCTAGACTAACTATTTTAGTCATGAATTGCATTACATCTATTTGTTTATTAGCAATTCCTTCTATACATGTTATAAACTCTTCTTTTGTATAAGCAATTGCTCCTTGTAAATTAACTTCTTTCATTACTGCAGCAACTGTTGGGATTGAAATTGGTACTGGACTTACTCCTACAAGTACTACAAGTCCTCCTGGACGAGCTGTCATAATAGCACTTGTTACTGCTGGAGCATTACCACAACAATCTATTACTACGTCATATCCATCTTCTGTTTTAGCAGTAGAATTTGCAACAAAGTTTTCATCTAGGGCATTAAACCATTCATCAACTACTCCAAGTTCAACTGCCTTTTTTCCACGTTTTTCATTAGTTTCAGAAAGTGCTACATAACTTGCCCCTTCTTTTTTAGCAAACATTGCAGTTACAAGTCCAATAATTCCTCCACCTACTACTAATACTTTTTCTCCTACTTTTATGTCTGCTAAATGGACTGCATGAAGTCCTACTGCAGTTGGCTCTACCATTGCTACTTCTTCATCACTTATTTCATCTGGTACTTTAATAACCATATCTGGTCTTATTGCCATTTTAGGTGCTAGTCCTCCTGGATTAGTTAAAGAAAGTCCTGTTGCATAAGTCCAAGTTTCTGGACAATATTGAGGATTTCCTGTTGTACATGCATGACAATGTCCACATGGTGATATTGGTAAAGCTGTTACTCTATCTCCTACTTTTAAATCTTCACGACTTCCTGGATCTGTTACTACTCCACAGTATTCATGTCCCATTACTAAACCTACTGGGGAACCTGCATCCCAGTTATGTATATCACTTCCACAAATACCTGTTTTTTTAACATCGATTATTACTTCACCATTTCCCCCTTTTGGTTCTTCAATTTCTGTAACTTCTAATAACTTTTTGTCTTTTATTGCGACACACTTCATAATATTTTCCTACCTTTCTACTTTTTCATTATATCACTTTTATTTTTATTTATAAAAGAAAAGTGTAAATTGTTTACACTTTTTTATGCTTCTATCATTTCACTCAAATTATAGAATGTTCCATCAGCTTTTTGAGCAATAACACTTACTCCTCCACCTGTTGGTGAATTTTTTGGTTCAATAAACACAGTTTTAATTCTTACAATATCTTCTACACCATTTACTTTTCCATAAGATTTAAAATCGTTTGATTCTTTTGCTTTTCTTATTGGAGTATATTCTACTGTTCCATCACTCATTAAATAAATTATTGCAGAATGATAATTATCTTGTCCAAAACTTCCAATTAAGACTTCAGCAATTTCTCCTTCAAAATTATTGATATTATATTCGAATGTATTACCTGTAGGTTGAGAACCATCAAATAAATCCCATCTTCCAGAAAAATTTACACTTTTTTTATCGGATGATAAACGTGCTGTTACACCTGATAAACCGTAAAATGCAGTATAGTTAAAATCTTTGATATTGATACATTTATCACTATCTAATCCTATTGGTTTTTGTGTTTCTTCTTGTTTTGGTTCTTCTTTTTCTACTTCCTTTTCTACTTTTCCTTTTTTCTCTTCTACATCTGCAGATGTTTTAAATATTACTCCTTTATCATAGGCAATATATACTCCCATTCCTACAATTATTAAAATTAAAATAATTATTGTTACAATTAATCCTGTATTTTTCTTTTTTCTTCCCTCTTCCATTTTATTCTCCTTTCTTTATCTTAATATAACATATATTTTATATTTTTATTTATTATTACTTGTTACTTTACGACAAATTTACACACCAATACTTAGTAAAATTGTTAATATCTGTTATAATATAATTGGGAGTGATTATATGGAACTTATATTTTTAGGTAGAGGTGCTGCTTTTAATCCTAAAGAAGGAAATAATAGTGCTTATTTTATTGAAGATGGTAGACTTTTTTTGATTGATTGTGGTGAGAGTGTTTTTGAGAGGATTATAGAGAATAATTTACTTGATGAGGTAAAAGAAATTAATGTGATGATTACTCATACTCATTCTGATCATATTGGAAGTCTTGGTAGTTTAATTATGTACTGTTATCTTGTAAGAAAGATTCCTGTATATATAATAATGAAAGAAAATGCTTTACACAAAAATAATATAGATTTATATCTTACTTCTTGTGGATGTGATAATAATTCATATAAATATGTTAATGAGGAAAATTATGATAACAAGTTTAAATCTTTTTCTTCTATTAGATATATAGAAACTCATCATGCTAAAAATTTACATTGTTATAGTTTAGTATTTGAAACTAGTCGTGGTATTGTTTATTATTCATCTGATAGTGATGATATTAGTTATATTAAGGAATTATTATCTAGTGATAAAGATATTGATAAATTATATGTTGATACTAATTCATTAGATGCTGATAATGGACATTTATATATAGGAGTTTTGGATCGTGAAGTTCCATATGAATATAAAAGTAAAATATATTGTATGCATATTAATAATGATGAGTGTATTGAAATGGCTAAGGGATTAGGATTTAATGTTGTAGATATTTATAAAAAAGAAAATTAATAATTTAAAAAATTAGGAGGATTTATGAGGATTAGAGATTTATTGCCAATTGGTTCAGTTATAATTATGAAAGAAGGAGAACAACCTCTTATGATTTACGGAATAAAGCAAAAAGAAGCTGGTGGATTATTTCAAAAAGGAAAAGAATATGATTATATTTGTGTTCCTTATCCACATGGGAATATGGGTAATGGCTCTTCTTTTTTTGCAAATCATGAGGATATAGATAAAATACTGTTTAGAGGTTTTGAAGATGAAGAAAGAGAAAAATTTTTAAATGAATTAGAAAAATATTATGAAAATAATTAATTTTGCTATTTTTATATAAGAATTATTGTAAAAGATATTTATCTTTTACTTTTTTATTTTCAATATTTATATAAAAGAAAAATCAACTTGATTTAAGTTGATTATGATTGTTATATAGATTTCCCTTTACTTTCTTCTGCAATTACTACTCCTAATGAATTTACATCTTGTTTTGTTTTTGAATTTATTCTTTTATTAACTTCTTCATATGCTCTTTGAACAATATTTTCTGGTACTTTATCTTTTTCTATAATATAATTTCTATATTTTCTAGGTAGTGTCTTCCATGTTTCATAGTCAATTTGAGCTTCTATTATAGATGGTATAACTTCTAATTCATTATTTTCATCTTTACAGTATAAATTTGTATTTTCAAATTTAACTCCTTCAAAATTCCATTCTTTTTTTATTATATATTTTTCTTTGTTATCTGCAGATGCATCTACTCCAGTAAAATCTTTATTATGAACTTTTTGGGGATCTAATTTATCTGGATTTGTATCTCTTAGGTCAAGATATCTTATATCTACATCTGTCCAATCTACTTCAGATAAATCATATTCTTTTAATCTGTATTTATATTTTTCTTTTACAACTAGAACATTATCTTTATATTCAAATAATTCTTCTCTAGTCATTTTAATTCTACTATCTTTAGTAATTTCCTCTTTGGTATTTTCTTCGTTGTTTTCTTCTTGTTGTTCTTTTTGTTTTAGTTCTTGTTCTTTTTTTATTTCATTGTAAGCCTGTTCTATCAATTCTGGATTATGACCTGAAAAGTATTCTTCTTTTAAATAACGTAAAAATTCATCTTTAATTTCCATTTATTTCTCCTTTTTTTAAGAATATCATATAAATATTAATTTTTATATATTTAGTTTAGTTTTTTACATTCATTTACACTTAAATACTAATATATAAATTTTTTTATTTTATTTTTTCTAAAAAAATCTATAATATAGTGGAAAAATGCAAAATTTCAAGTAGAAACTGGAATTTTTAACAAAAAAGTGTAAAGTAATGCTATAATTAAGTTACTTGAGTTAG
>CANQHJ010000069.1 GCA_947623665.1 uncultured Bacilli bacterium | reverse complement strand
CTGATTTTCTCATAACTTCACCTCCTTCCACTTTAAAAAGTAAAGGAGAATAGTACCTAAACTAACTAAGTATTCCTAATTAAATTATAGCAAACAAAAGTTCTTGATGCAACATCCTTTTTATGTTACTATAATTTTGTGAGGTTGATAATATGAAAGAAAAATATATTGAATATGCTAAAAACACTTTTAAAGATAAAGCTCTTGATTTAGTATTAGAGCAAATAGAGATGTTTTATGATGATAATATTAAAGTTAATTATACAAAATATAAAAAATATGATGATGTGTGTTTAAAGAAAGGTACTTTTATTCATGGTATTTTTGGAGATTTAGAAGGCTTTGACTGGATTGTTGAAAATGGTTTTATCGGTAGTGATTTTTCTTCTAATAAAACTAATAATAAAATTAAACATAGTATTGGCATGTGGAATATTAAAGAAGATATATTATTAAAAGAATATATAAATAATTATAGTGGTTTTACTGTTACTTATACTATTGGTAGAGGTCCCGGTTCTAAAGAGATATCAGAATTAATACCATATCATAAATTTGATGAAGTAACAGAAAGACTTAATAATAGAGATGATGTTTGGATGTATTTTGGAGATCAAACTAAAGAAGTTAGATTTCTTCCTAGTTTAGTTTCTTCTAAAGTTCAAATTGCTTTTATACTAAATATGGATAGTGATTATGCTAGAAAAATGAGTATGTGCGATGTTTGGAATACTAATCTTGATAAAGATACTTTAAGAGAATTTTTGGATTATAGATATTATGAAAAGTTTTTAGATGAAAGATTTAATAGAAATGCTTCTACTACTGATAGAGAATCTGCGATTATATTTGGACTTCCATCTAAATTAATTGAAGGTGTATTTGTTGGTAGAAAAATAGAACATGATATAGAAAAACTTAATTATATAAAATCTAAATTACCTAATTGTTATATTTGTAATTTAGATGGTAAAGTTATTTTTGAAAATTATTAGAGGTGATATTCTACTATGGAAAGAGATGTTCCTACTATTAAATTTAGATCTATGAATATAGAAGAAAATGTTAGTATTGTAAAAGATTTCTTTTTTTTAGAAAATGATTCAATTGATTTGTATAACTTTGTAATAAAATTATTTCCACAACTTAAAAATATAGATAATAAGTTGAGTAAAAAAGAAAAGGAAAAGATAATAGAGACTATTGTTAAAGATGAATATAAGAGTGAGAAAAATAATATTTTAAATAGTGTAAAAAATTATAATAAATTATGGAAAGATTATAATGATAAGTACTTTACTCTTCTTTGTGATTATTTTGGAGTAGACTTTCCAGATAATTTAGACGTTATTGATGTATCTGTTGGAATTATTCCTGTTTTTCCAAGATATCTAGATAGTTATAGTTTTTCTATTGGAATTGGTATTAGTGATGAGAAACTAATTGAAACTTGCGCTCATGAAACATTACATTTTATATGGTTTAGAAAATGGATGGATCTTTTTCCTAAAACTTTAAGATGTGAAATGGACTCTCCTTATTTAGTTTGGAAATATAGTGAAATGGTAACTGATCCTATTTTAAATAATAAACCTTTTGATGTTTTTAATTTTAAAGAACGTGGATATGATAGTTTTTATGAACTTACAGATGGTAAAGAAAAAGTTATGGATAAACTTAGAGGAATATATTCTAGGAATATTTCTTTGGAAGATAAGATTAAAGATGGATTTGATTATATAAAAAAATTATAAAAGAATTTCACTTTTATAATTTTTTATTTATGATCTATTCTTTGAAATAGTAAATCTACACTTTTAATTTTTATATCTCCACTAGGTACTTCTTCTTCCCATTTTATTTCATCTAAATCTAACATATTTTTTATTTTTTCAGATGTATCTGGTAGGAATGGACTTAATAGATTTTTGATGTTTGCTATCATATATGTACATGTATATGTTACATCATTAAATTTTTCTATATCTTCTTTTACTAAAATCCAAGGAGTATTTTCATCATAGTATTTATTACCAGATATTACATAATCCATTACAGTAGATATTGCACCTCTTAATTCTCCTTTTTCTAGTTGTTCTCCTGCTTCTTTGTAAGTTTTTTTAGTTAACTCTTTTATATCTTCATCTATTTTTCCTTCAACAATTAAACCATTATTTTTCTTATTTATAAATGAAAGATTTCTATTAATAAAGTTTCCTAATACACCTACTAGGAATTTATTATGAGTTTGTTCTAAGTCATCTATGGTAAAGTTAATATCTTTTTGTTCTGGACTATTAGCTATTATAAAATATCTTATTGTATCAACATCATACATATCTAATAGTTCGTCCCCTGTTAATAGGTTTCCTTTACTTTTCGACATTTTCTCATCATTTAAATTAACATAGTTACTAGAAATTATATGTGTTGGTAATTGATAATTATGAGAAGTTAGTCCACAAAGTAGAGCTGGATAAATTACTGTATGGAATGGGATATTATCTTTTCCATGTACATAGTAACTTCTTGTATTTGGATTATCTCTTCCTAGGAATTCATCAAAGTCTATTCCTCTTTCTTCTGCTACTTTACTTCCCGCAGTTAAGTATCCACAAACAGCTTCTATCCATACATAAATTCTTTTATCTTCATATCCTTCTACTGGCACTGGTATTCCCCATTCTAACTGACGGGTAGCAGTTCTATCTATTAGACCCATATCTATAAATTTTTGAGTCTCTCCTACTGCATTTTTTCTCCAATTATCTTTATTATCATCAAGAAGTTTTTGAATTTGTTCTGTGAAAGCTGGTAATTTAAAATATAGATGTTTATTCATTTTTAGTGTTGTAGGGTTTCCACAAGTTTTGCAATGTTTATTTAATACTTCACTTGAATTAAGTGATGAAAGACATACTTCACATTGATCTCCAGTAGATTCTCCTCCACAATGAGGACATTCTCCTACTATTTCTCTATCTGATAAGAATTCTTTACAGTGTTCACAGTAATCTTGTTCTTCTTCTTTTTCATATAAATATCCATTATCATATAATTCTTTAAAATAGTTTTGAACTTTTTTCTCATGATCTTCTGTCATTGTAGATGTATATAAATCATATGAAAATCTATAGTTGTTAAATGTATTCACATCTTGATTATGATAATATTCAGCAATTTCTTTTGGAGTTTTTCCTTCTTTTTTTGCTCTTTCTGTTATTGGTGTTCCATGTGAATCTGTTCCTGAAACATAAATAACTCTATCACCAGCAGCACGATAATATCTGGCAATTACATCTCCTGGTAAAAGGGCTGCTAAATGCCCTATATGTAGATTATAATTACCATATGGCCATGCTCCACCAATAAAAATATTTCTTTTCATTTTATCAACTCCTCATTAACAACGTATATTATAACATAAAATATAATAATTTTATAATTAATTTTCTATTATTATATTATTTCATATTTATTTTTTTATTCAGACTCTTCTATGTATCTTGAATGATATAAATCTGTGCTTTCTTTTTCTTGTTCTTCTTTTTCTATAAAGTCTCTCATATCTGGTAATTCATTTATTGATCCTAATCCAAAATAATCTAAAAATACACTAGTTGTTTCATAAAGTATAGGACGTCCTGGCATATCACTTCTTCCTTTTTCTTTAATAAATCCTTTAGCAACTAATTTTCTCATCATTTGTGAACTACTAACACCTCTTAATGTATCTACTTGAAGTCTAGTTATTGGTTCATTATATGCAATTATAGCAAGTGTTTCTAAGGCTGGTTGACTTAAAATATTACTATCTGTTCTTTCAAGTAATTTTTGATAATATTTTCTATGTTCAAATTTTGTTGTTAATTTAAATTTATTACCTAGAAAATCTATTCTTATTCCTCTTTCATTATTTTCATAATCTTTTTTTAATGATTTTACTAATTCTTTTGCTTCATCTTCTTCTAATTCTAAAATATCTGTAATTTGTTCTAGATTTAGACCATCTTCACCTACTACAAATAATAATCCTTCTAATATTGCTTTTTTATTTTCCATTTGGCACCTCACATATTATTTCTTCAAAGGCATCTTTTTGTTTTATGCATAATTCATTATTTTTAGCCATCTCTAATATAGCAAGAAATGTTGCAACTATATATTCTTTAGTTGCAATAGGAAATAATTTAAAAAATGATACTCTCTTTTGATTTTTTAATATTTTTTTTATTTCATATCTTCTTGATGATACTGATATTTCTTTTACTGTTACTTTTGTCTTTAATGGTTTAGCTTCTTCTTTTCTTTGTAAGAATTTTAAAAAAGCATCAGTTAAAATATCAATACTAGCATTTTGTTCTACTTTTTTGTTTTCTTCTATATATTCATTAACATTCTCTGGTAGTTTAGTATAAATATCTCTTCTTATATTTTCTTTTTCTTTTAAAGTTTTAGTAATTTCCTTATAAGCTTCATATTCAAGGAGTCTTGTAACTAACTCTTCTCTTGGATCTATTTCTACTTCTTCTTCTACTTTTGGATTTGGAAGTAACATCTTAGATTTTATTTCTAGAAGTTCACTTGCCATTACTAAATATTCACTTGCAATCTCTAGATTCATTCTTTCTTGACTTTCAATATAGTCTAAATATTGTTTTGTGATTAATTCTATTTTTATATCAAAGATATCCATTTTACTTTCTTTAATTAAATGAAGAAGTAAATCAAGTGGTCCTTCAAATTCATCTATTTTAAATTTTATGTCCATAAAAATCACCAACTATAAATATTGTACCAAATTGCTAACGCAAAATCTAGTTCTAATTAATTTGAGTTTCGGTTTTTTACGAATAATTTTAATTAATTTTTATCTTAATTTAAATCTTTGATACTTTTTTAATAAA
>CANQHJ010000068.1 GCA_947623665.1 uncultured Bacilli bacterium | reverse complement strand
ATAATCGTGTTCTTTTTTATATACTAAGTTAAAATATTAATTAGAACTAGATTTTGCGTTAGCAATTTGGTACAATGTGCACATATAAAAAAGGGGGATAAGTTATGAAAAAAAGTAAATTAGAAGAACATAGAGAAATATATGTAGATAGACTAAAAAATATAAGAAAATCAGGAATGCTTGGAGCTAGTTATGGTATAACAATAACTTCAACATTAACAGATGAGGCAATTAACATTTTACAAAAACCATATATCTTAAAAAAAGAAATTACTCCACAACATCTAAAACAATTGTTTTATGCATACTTAGAAAAACAAGATGATTTTTATAAAGAAGTATTTTTAGATATAAAAAATAACAATAGAATAAATTATGTAAATAGTAATAATAAAACCGTTGCTGGAACAATGTGTGATACGAGTGAATACAATGAACCGGGTAATGCAATTATAACAGTCAATAAACAAGAAAGTCCTATTTTAGAACTCCTAACATTTATACATGAACTTGCACATGCAGTTGATAGAGAAAAAGATAAACAAAGATTAACAGAAGAAGAGTTTAATAAAGTATGGCTTAACTTTCAAACTACCAAAAGCAAAACATTAAGTCCAAACAATCAAAGAACAATTCAAGCGTTTAAACATAACCCTTATGTTGAAGTTCCCGCAGAACTTGCAGAAATAGAAGCACTATATATATGGATAGATGAAAAAAGAATAGACTCTTCTTTAGCAAAATACTTATTAAGAGAAACAAGTATTTATAGAATAGGAGAAATATCATTTTCATTACTTACTACTGCAATAGTTAGCAATGCTTTAGACAATCAAGAAACACTATGTGGAATATTTGATGACAATGATGTACCTGATAATATGTTAAGATTTTATGCACATTCTTTATCATTTTATTTAGCAAACATAGAAGATAAAGAAAAACAAAAAGAATTATTAGATATATTTCATGCTAATAAAGCTAATCTAGAAGGGAAAGAAATGTTTGAAGCTTTAGAGTATGATTCTAACGCTTTAAAAGATACAATAAAAAAACACAAAATAAAAAGAAAAGCATTATAAAAACTAATTATAAAATTTATTGACTATATCAACCTTTTATTGTAGAATAAGTTGCGTTATAAATTTTATATAAAAAGGAGAAATAAAAATGACAGAAAAAATAACAGAAGAAGAAATGTTTTACGTAAGAGATTATTTTTTGAATGCAGAAGGTTTTTTTCCAGATGCTCTTATAAGTGTTGATAAAGATTTTGATAATATTATAGAATATTTAAATGAAAATTATACAAATGAAGAGTTATATGAAAAGTGTGAAAAAATAATGGAAAAAGTAGAAACTGGTCAAGTAAAACAAGAAGAAATGGAAAAAACAGAAATAGATTTAACTCTTTTATTCAAAGCAATAAAAGAAAAAGAAAAAGTCAAAAAATTAATCAAAACACCTACTGCACAAAAACACATATAATCTAGTGGTAAACTAGATTATTTTTTTAATTTATATAAAATTCTCTTTATAAATTTTAAAACTTATAGTAAAATATATTATACGAGGAGTGAAGAAAATATGAATTCAGAAATTACCAAAAACGTAGAAAGTAAAATGAATAAAACAATAGAGTCATTAGAAGAAAAATTAAAAACAGTAAGAGCTGGCCGTGCTAATCCATCAAGTTTAGATAGGGTTACAGTGGACTATTATGGTAGTCAAACACCACTTAAACAACTTGCAACCATCTCAGTACCAGAAGCAACTCAACTTTTAATTAAACCTTTTGATAAGACTTGCCTCAAAGATATAGAAAAAGCAATATTTGAATCTAACTTAGGATATACTCCAAATAATGATGGAGAATCAATTAGAATAGTAATCCCTGCTTTAACTGAAGATAGACGTAAAGAGTTAATAAAACAAGTAAAAGCAATAGGAGAAGAAAGTAAAATATCTATTAGAAATATTCGTCATGAAGGACTAGAAGCAGTAAAAAAAGAAGATTTAGCAGAAGATGAAGAAAAAGGTATTGAAAAAGAAATACAAGATTTAGTTAATTCATTCAATAAAGAAATAGATAATCTTGTAAAAGAAAAAGAACAAGAACTAATGACTGTATAATTTACAAATAAAAAAATATATGTTATAATAAAGTAGTTTTAAAAGCAATGAGGAAGAAGTAGTAACAAAACCAATTGTTTTAAGAGATAAGTCTGGTTGGTGAAAAGACTCAAATAACGTTTTGTGAATTCGTCTTCTTAGTTTCTATAACAAAATTATAGACGGATATCCCCGTTAAAGATATTAAGTGTATAGTAAAACTATAAATTAAGGTGGTAACACGGACTAAGTTCGCCCTTAACTTATAGTTTTTTTAATTTTTAGGAGGAAATAAAATGGATAATAAAAGAATAGAAGAGATAAAGAAATTAATTAAAAGTGAAAAAGAAAATATTAAAGATCAAAATAGTTTAAATGATTATAAAGTAAAGTTTCTTGGTAAAAAAGGATTAGTTACCGAACTTTCTTCTATGATGAAAGATGTAAAACCAGAAGATAGAAAAGAAGCAGGTAAAACATTAAATGAATTAAAACAAGAAGTAAATGCTATTATCGAGGAAAAGAAAGAACAAATAGAAAAAGAATTATGGGATAAAAAATTACAAAGTGAAAAAATAGATATTTCCCTTCCTGCTACTAAAATAAAAAAAGGTGCTCCAAATATCTTAGAGAAACTAATAGAAGATATTGAAGAATACTTTATGTCTTTAGGATACGATGTAGTAGATGGACCAGAAGTAGAAGAAGATAGATATAACTTTGAACTTTTAAATATACCAAAAGGACATCCTGCAAGAGATGCACAAGATACATTCTATATAGAAGATGAAGAAATACTACTTAGAAGTCAAACATCTCCTGTTCAAATTAGAACAATGTTAAAAGCCAAAGGTAAAGAGCCTATAAGAATGATTTGTCCAGGAAAGACTTATAGAAGAGATGATGATGACGCTACTCATTCACATCAATTTATGCAAATAGAAGGACTTCTAGTAGATAAAAATATTTCTCTATCAGATTTAAAAGGAACATTTGATGGAATTGCAAAACACTTATTCGGACCTGATTGTAAAACAAGATTTAGACCAAGTTATTATCAATTTACAGAACCATCTGTTGAAACTGATATTTCATGTTTTGTTTGTCATGGAGATGGATGTAGTCTATGTAAAGATACAGGATGGCTTACAGTAAGTGGTGCTGGAATGGTACATCCAAACGTACTAAGAAATTGTGGCTATGATCCAAAAGAGTGGAGTGGTTTTGCTTTTGGTTTTGGAGCAGAACGTCTTGCTATGCTTAAATATGGAATAGATGACATTAGAGCATTTTATCAAACAGATTTGCGTGAGACAGAAGCATTTGATAGAAAGGAGAGTGAGATAGATGATTAGTCTAGAATGGGTATCAGATTATATTGACATAAGTGATCAAGACTTAAAGGAACTTGCAGTAAAAATCACTAAAGCTGGAGTTAACGTTGAAAAAGTAGAAACAAAGCACATAGATAACCTAGTAATAGGAGAAATTATTGATTGTCGTCCACATCCTAACAGTGATCATTTAAATATCTGTATAGTAGATACAAAAGATGAAAAACGTCAAATAGTATGTGGAGCTCATAATGTTCGTCGTGGACTAAAAGTAATAGTTGCTCTACCAGGTGCTGTTTTACCAGGAGACTTTGAAATTAAAAAAGGAAAAATACGTGGAGAAGAATCAGATGGTATGATTTGTGCTTTATTTGAATTAGGACTAGAAGAAAAAACAGAAGAAAACTACAATAAAGGTATTCACGAAATGACAAGTGCTGCACCAGTAGGAGAAGACCCAATAAAATATATGGGACTAGATGATACATTATATGAACTTGATGTTCATAAACACCGTAATAACGATTGCTACTATCATATAGGTTTTGCTTATGAGATAGGATCTATTCTAAATCGTGAAGTACATCTTCCAAAAGATGATATAAAAGAAAGCAAAGACAAAATAGAAGATCATTTCTCTTTAGAAGTAAAAACACCTAAATGCCCATTTTATCTTGCTAAAATGGTAACAGATGTAAAAATAAAAGAGTCTCCTGATTTTATAAAAAAACGTCTAACAGCTGCTGGAATGAGACCAATTAATAATGTAGTAGATATTTCAAACTATGTAATGTTAGAATATGGTCAACCTCTACATTTCTTTGATAAAGAAAAATTAGGAGATAAAATAGTAGTAAGAGATGCCAAAGAAGGAGAAAAAATTACTACTTTAGATGATAAAGAAAGAATATTATCATCAAATGATATAGTTATAACTGATGGAGAAAAGCCAGTATGTATTGCTGGAGTTATGGGTGGTGCTAACTCTGGTATTGATGATAATACAAAAACAATTTTAATAGAAAGTGCCATATTTGATGCAGTAAGTATTAGATATACTTCATCTAAACTTGATTTAAAAAGTGAAGCATCAATTCGTTATGGTAAAGGACTTAGTTATGAATACACTCAAAAAGCAATTCAAAGAGCATGCCATTTACTAGAAAAATATGCTGATGCTAAAGTACTTACTGGAACAGTTAAATATGACCATATAGATAAAACTCCAAAAGTAGTAACATTCAAACCAAACGAAGTAAATAGTCTACTTGGAATTACAATATCAAATGATGATATGGAAGTAGAATTAAAAAGACTAGGTTTTGATTATAAGAAAAATAAAGATGAATTCGTTGTAACAATACCAACTCGTAGATTAGATATGGATCCTAACGTTGCTGATATTGCAGAAGAAATAGGTAGACTATATGGTTATCATAATCTTGCCTCAACACTTCCAAGAACACCTTTAAAACGTGGTAGATATATAGGAGATGTAAAATATAGAAAACTAGTATCTTTCCGTCTTCGTTCTCTAGGTTTAACTGAGACAAAAACATATACACTAACACCACCTAAACTTGCAAATACTTTCAATTATGAAGAGAAAAAACAAATAGTTCTACCAAATCCAATGAGTAAAGATAAATCAGTAATAAGAACATCTTTAATACCATCATTAATAAATGTTTATAATTATAACAAATCTCGTCATGTAGAAGATATTTCTATATATGAAATAAGCAAAACTTATGATGCCTCATATAAAGAAGAAAGTAAAATATCTATACTTATGAGTGGAAGTTATATAAATAATTTATCTCAAGGTCTAAATGTGAAAGTAGATTTCTATTTAATTAAAGGAATAATAGAAAATATACTTGATTACTTAGGATTTAAAAACAGATATTCTTATCAAGTAGAAGAAATACCTAATATGCATCCAGGAATGAGTGCTAAAATATACTTAGATAGAGAAAGTATTGGTATTATAGGTAGAGTACATCCAAAAACTCTAAAAGATGAAGTATATGTTGCAGAAATCTCTTTAAATTCTTTAATGAGAAAAATAAAACCAATTAAATTCAAAAAAGCATCTATTTATCCTGCTATAACAAAAGATGTAGCATTCGTTGTAAAACAAGATATTACTGCAGAAACTCTAATAAAAGACATTAAAAAATCAGGTGGAAGACTACTTGATGAAATAAAAATATTTGATGTTTATACAGGAGAAAAAGTAGAAAAGGACGAAAAGTCAATTGCTTTTAATCTAACATTTATGGATCCTACTAGAACTCTAACAGATGAAGAAGTAATGAATCAATTTAATAATATAATTAAATTTGTAACAGACAAGAATAATGCTAAAATAAGAGATAAAGAACAAAGGGAGAGTGTAAAAAACTTTGTGTAAAGTTACCATCTATGGTAATAAAGATATTAAAGACTATATCAGTCTCTTTTTT
>CANQHJ010000067.1 GCA_947623665.1 uncultured Bacilli bacterium | reverse complement strand
TTTATAAATTTCGTGTCTTTTTGTAGTGTCTATAATATCATAAAAATTTATTCTTGACAAATCTTAGAATGTCATTATTACTATTTTTTCAATATATTTCCATCCTTTTTAGCTCTAGGAAAACTCTTAAAATAAACCTCTTTAAGCCTATCAGTAGAAACATGAGTATAAATTTGAGTAGCAGAAATACTACTATGTCCAAGAAGCTGTTGAACAGTAATTAAATCACAACCCTCGTTAAGTAAGTGAGTAGCAAAAGAATGTCTAATCATATGAGGAGATATATTCTTAGTAAGTGAAGTTTTATTTATAATATTACTAAGAATATATCTAACACCACGCTCAGTTAAAGTACCACCTACATGGTTCAAAAATAAATAATCACTATTTTTTTTATTTAATTCACACCTACCATCTTTTAAATAATTATCTATTGCATCACTAGCATACTCCCCATAAGCAACAAATCTCTCTTTATTACCTTTACCAAGTATTTTAATAGTTTTATCATATTTATTAATATCATTAACTTTAATAGATACAAGCTCTCCTACCCTAACTCCAGTAGCATAAAGCATTTCAAGAATCAAATAATCTCTTTGTCCTAAAGGCGTAGATGTATCAGGAACATCAAATAACTCTTCTAACTCATTATATTCAAAATAACGAGGCAATTTTTTTTCTTTCTTAGGACCACTTACTAAAGTAAAAGGATTATTATCCGTTATCTCTTTATTAACTAAATAATTATAAAAACCTCTAATTGCACTTAATTTCCTTGAAATAGAAGAACTTTTTATTCCCTTTTCTTCTTTTAAATACATCAAGAAAAATCTAATATCAGAATATTTAATATCTTTATAATCAAGACCTTCTCTATCTAAATAATTTAAATACTCCTCCAAATCATTACTATAACTATCAACTGTATAATCAGAATAAGTCTTTTGATATTTTAAATAATCTAAAAAACTTTCTATCTCTTTCATCTTTTTACACCTTTTAAAGTTTCAAAACCTGGAAAAACGATTTGTCCATTATTTAAAGTCCTTTTTTCTAAATCTTCTATATTTTTTATAGCATCTATTTTTTGTCTAAGTCTATCATAATTCTGATCCCAAGCAATCAATATATGAAGATTATCATAATTAGCAACAAAAGTTTCAAGGAATCTTTTTTCATCTATTTCATAAAACTCTCTTTTTAATTCATTACCATCAAACTCTCTAGTATTTCTATCTACTAAATCTTTTCTATAAGCATATAAATCTATTTCATCAATAATTTTCTTTGGAAGAATAAGAGGTCTTATATCATCAACAACTAACTTAGATTCCTCTAAATATTTTTTTATATCTTCTTGATTTTTAACATCAGTTAAATATCCTTTCTTATCACTAGTAATATATCTTTTAATCTTATTTAAAAATTTATGTAATTCACCTAAAGTCTCTCTTTCAAAAAAGTTAATTTTCTTTTCTTTAATATATTTTACTAAAAAAGGATTATTATATATTACAGAATAATTTTTACCTTTAGAATCTTTAATAAAAAGAGAACTTCCACTTTTAAACTGAGGAGCATTTTCAAACAAACTATCAGGATTATCAATCTGAGCAGTAGTAAGATCTACATCTAATAAACTATTAAAAGTATAATCAAGTTTTATCTCTCTACCATTATTATTTACATATAAAAAATACTGAATATTTTTATTTTTTCTAGAACTCATATACTCAATCCTCCTACTTAAATTTTAGCACAAACACCAATAAAAAAAAAGAGAAACCCTTAAAGTTTCTCCTACTTATCTTGAAAGAATTTAGAAATATCAACATCAAGTACTTTAGATATTCTATAAAGTCTTTTTATACTTAATCCTTCTCTTCCACTTTGTGTTTCCAATCTCCTTAAATAGTCAGGAGACATCTTTATTTCATCAGCAAGCTTCTTTTGAGTATAACCTTTTTCTTTTCTATATTTTCTTATATTATAAGATATTAATTCCAATAATTCTTTATCATTATAATTATTCATAATAATACATTACCCCACTGTGTATGGATCTTCTTTACTTCCAGAGCCACCAATTACATTAAGACTAGATTTTAAATATATAACAGGGAAAACATCCTTACTACTATCTCTAACATTCAACATAATACCAAGTTTATTCCAATGAAAAGGTCGAAGTACTCGTTCATTATAAATAGAATCCAAATCTCCAGTATTAATACTAGATGACATAGTCCAACCATAAGAACCTTTAGTAATCCAATTCTGTTTACCAAACAAAGCACAAGAATTATTATTTAGCTCTTCATAACAATCATTAGGGGCAAATCCTTTACCATAAACAAATCCCACATCACTTACATATGCCAGTCCAACATGCCCTGTAGTTGATAAAGGAACATCATCTGGTATTGGAGTTTCACTTTCTTCAGTATATCCTTGTTGCCTAGCCCATCTAAAGAAGTCAGACACATTAAGATTACTCCTCTCTGCTTCATAAAATCCATCTGCTCCTGTCCATATAGGATAATATCGTGTTCCTACATTAACAATTTGCATTCCTAAATACCATTTCATATTTTCTATTTTATTTTGCACAGATTTTAATCCATTATTTGAAAAATCAAAATAAGTATTATAATTTGCACTATTCCAATAAGAATCATTAAGAAGAGTATTTAATAATGATGGCCTTGCCCAATAATGTACATTTTCATCAGTAGAATCAAAATTAGTAAAACCAATTGATTTATATTTTATTAACTTCAATCTTTTCTCTTTTATACCACTTGAATTTTCTTCTTCTGTTACTCCTATGATTCTCCATAAGTTTTCATCACTTTTACCATCATCCGTTCCAAGTAAATTTATATAATTATTTGGACTATCACCTATATATCTATAATCTGTATTAGCTCCAAGTTGATCAGTAGTATCATGCCTAAACAAATACATATTAGACTTTGTTTTTTCTGTTGAAGTTTGATAGTTATCATAACTATTAACTAGCAATCCTTTTATATTACTTGTATTATTCACACACATTATTGTACCAACTGTTATAGAAGTATCTATATTAGTATTACCGGCTTCGTCTGCTACTTTTCCAGAAGCAATATCAATAGATAATGTTCCTTCTGTTTTAAAACCACTCAAAGTTAAAGTATGTTCTACTCCACCCTCTATTTCAAATGGCAAACTTAAATCTTTTGTTGATAACTCTACAGTTTCTGAATTCATTTTCACTACTATATCATCTTTAGTCAAACTACTTTCTACTTTACCAAAATCATCTGTACAATTTATTTTTATTTTAACTTGATCTTTAGTTGTTGGCTCTGTTGGAGTAACAGAAGATATACTACAAGTTGGTCTTATTATATCTTTTTCATGTTCCCCAATTATATAAGGATCACTTTCCATACCACTACCATCAATTGCTTTTAAACCAGCCATCAAATATATAACAGGAAAAGTAGCATAATTATTGACTATATTTGTACTAGACACAGTACCTTTACTACCAATAATATAATTTTGATAAGTATTAGCAGAATATGGCATAATAGTCCAATAAGGGTCAAAATAGTAACTACCATTAGTCATCCAACCCTTTCTAACTTCAGTAGTACTACAATTTGAAGTGTTGGATATTGTCTTATAGCATTTATCACTAACTCCATTTGCATATGTATATCCATAATCACTTGGATATATAAGTCCTACATGACCAGTTGTAGTAGCACTTGCTCCACTTGGTACTGTATTTCCTCTTTCTGCTTTAAAATATTCATCAGTACTCCTACTACTACTCCATCCTATACTTCCTAAATACCATTTCATATCTTCTATTTTATTATGTATACTAGTAAGATTATAACTCGAAAAATCACAAGCCACTGTATTGTTAGCAGCACCTTTTGAACATAATCCATCTACCTTTGCTTCATAAAATGCATCATTTAATGCCGTATATAATGCTGATGGTCTTGCCCAATTATTACTTCCTTTATCATCTTTATTATCCCAAGAATATTCCCCTATTGATGTTTTTTTCATTAACTTAATTCTTTGTTCTTTTTTTCCTTCAGCGCTTTCTTCTTCAAATATTCCTATTACTCTCCATAAATTTTCAGATTTTGCTCCTTCATCTGTTCCTAATAAATTAACATAATTATATGGATCATTTCCTATATACCTATATCCAACAGATCCATCTGGTTGTGAAATCTCAAACATCTTAGTTTTATCACCATTTGCATAAGTTTTTGAAGAATTATTAACAGGAAGTCCTAAAATACGAATTGTCTTTTCTTTTACTTCACCTGCATTTAATGAAGTATATATATTACCATTATCACTTAAATCTGTAATTGTATTTTCGTCTATTATTACAGATAAAAGACCTGTTGATGAAAAATCTTTTATTGTAAATTCATAACTCTTTCCATTATCTATATCTACCGTATTTGTTTTTTCTATAGTTGCAGTACCTTCAATTCCAGAAAAATGTATTTTTATATCACTTGATTCTAAGTCTTTTGAAATACTTCCATTTTCATCAGTACATTTTATATTCATAGTTAAAGTTTCATCTTGTTCTACTTCTTTTGGCTCTACACTTACAAGTGAACATACAGGTGGTGTTATATCCATTTTTACATCTGTATTAAGTACTAACTCATCATTAGTATTTTTGTATTGGTCTACTACTACACCTGAATCTATTTTTATAGCTAAATTCCCTTCTTTTTCAAATCCAGCAAGTGTCAAACTATGTTGAATTCCATTAGCCCCTGTTATTTCTGTTGCTGAAATTCCCTCACTTAATTCTTTTTTTGTGGGATTTACTTCTTCATTATTTATTAGTACATGTATATTATCTCCTATCATATTTGAAGTAACAACACCGTTATCATCAACACATTTAATATTCATTGTTATATCATCATTTCCGTTAGCGTTTTTAGGTTGAGCATCAGTTATTTCACAAGTTGGCTTATTTTGATCTTTTGGTACTACTTCTGCATCTGTTGAAACATCTACTCTTATCTTAAATGTTTCTGCTTTATCCGAATTCTTATAGGTATCAGCTACCCATATTCTAAGTCTGTATTCATGTACTCCACTTTCTATAAATGTATTTTGATAAAGTGATTTCCCTTGTACTTCTAATCCTTCCACACCTTGTGCATTTATATTATTTAAATCACTATATAGTGGTACTTCTGTATCATATCCTGCAAGTGGTTTATCCTCTTGGTCTGTTAAATATATTTTTACATAATCTTCACTTAATTTATTCTCTACTTCTCCTGTTATATCTACTGCATATACAAAATATGGTATTGATATATCACCACCTATTGTTGATGTTACATTAAAATCAAAATACCCATTATCATTTTCTGATTTAGCACTCATTGTTTTTCCTTCTTCATCCGTCATTGGAAAAGCATTTGTTAATGTTACACCGTTTGATGTTTCATTATACACAAAAGATATTGATCCTGTAGTCAATTCATTTTCTTTTGTTCCTTTTTTTGTATATAGAAATGCTGCATATGTTACTCCTACTATTGTTACAAACAACATTGTCAAACTCACTATAATTCCTATTTTCTTACCATTCTCTTTTCTCATTATACTCTCCTATCCTATATGTATTACTATTAGTATTACTATATGTAATATACAATAAATTTCGACATTATTAAATGGAAACGTTTGGTAGTATAAATTATATTACAATTTGTGTAACTTACAATAAGTGTTACATTCTTATAAAATTTTTTTAAAGGAGAGTTTTATGAAAGAATTTAAAATACCAAACATAGACAATGAAAAGTCTATATTAAAGACAATTAGAATAAAAAATTCTACTTTAAAAAAAGTAGAAGAACTTTCTAAAAAAAATAATATTTCTGTAAACAGACTATTAAATGAATGTATAGAATTTGCATTAGAAAATTTAAACGAAAAGGATTAGCTGCATAACTAATCCTTTTTTATATTTAGTTGGTTTTAATATTATTTATTTCTTCAAGAGATAAACCTGTTATTTCACTAATAAAACTAATATCACATTTCTTCTTTAACATGTTTTTTACAATATCTTCTGCTTTTTTTCTTTCTCCCTCTTCTTTTCCTTTCTCACGTCCAACCATCTCTCCCCATTTCTTATATTGTCCTTTATACCATTCATCATCAT
>CANQHJ010000066.1 GCA_947623665.1 uncultured Bacilli bacterium | reverse complement strand
ATAGATAGTGGAGTAGTAAGTGATAAATATAATAATACAAATGAAGAGATAGAACTAGATACAGGAATAAATATAAATAAGAGAGTAACAGTAACATTAGAAAAGAAAGAAGGAGTAGAAAGTATATCACCAGAAAAAAGTGAATTATATTGTGATATAACAGATAAAGATACATGTAATGTAGAACTACCAACAATCACACCAAAAGTAGGATATGATGAAGGATACTGGACAGAGGATGAACAAGAGACAACAGGAAAGACAGGAAGTATAGAAGTAAGTGATAATACAACCTATTATGCAAAAGCAAATGATATAGAAGTACCAGTATGTAAGATATATAATGCAGTAAGAAAAACAGTACCAAAAGAAGGAAATGTAGATGTACAAATAGATTGTACAGATAATAGTGGAGAATTAACTAAAGATTTAACTGCAGAAAGTTTAACTACATTAATAGATGGAAAAGACGTAAGTCTCTCTAAATCAATAAGTGATACAACATCAATAGAGAACGGAAAAAGATATACACTACATTTAGAAGGATTTACAAATCTAGGACCATTAACAGTAAAGATACCAGCAAACTCAGTAACAGATAAAGCAGGAAAAGGAAATATAGAAACATCACTAACAACAGAAGTAAAGATAAATGATACAATAAAAGTAACATTAGTAAAAGGAGATGGAGTATCTTCAATAGAAGATAAAACAGAATTAACATGTACAATAGAAAAAGATGGAAGTGGATGTAATGTAACATTACCTTCAATTACACCAGAAAAAGAAGGTTATACAGGATACTGGTCAACAAAGAACAATGACCATGAAGGTATAGATGCAGGACAAATAGAAGTAAAGAGCACCACAACATATTATGCATTAGTAAAAAAGGATATTAATATAACATATGAGACTGCAGGAGGAGTACAAGCAATAGGAAAACAAAATGATAAATGTACTTTATATGGAAATGATAAAAATTGTAGTGTTACATTACCAACTATTACAGTAAAAGAAGGATACACAGGAAGTTTCTGGTCAACAGACCAATCAGCAAAAAGTGGAAGTAATCCAAGTACATCTATAGAAGTAAATGCAGATGATACATATTATGCCAGAGGAACAAAACTAGTAAATGTAACATATACAAAGACATCAGGAGTATCATCACTTACAAAAGATAGTGATTCATGTACAAGATATGGAGATGAAGAGGCATGTAGTATAACTTTACCAACCATAACAGGAAATAAAGGGTATACTCAAACATATTGGGGAGCAAGTAATAATACAGAATATGCAAGTAGAATAGATTCAACAACAGTAACACCATCTGATACAACAACATATTATGCCTTTGCCAAAGATATAGAAGCACCTGTATGTAAACAAGTAAGTGTAACACCACAAGGAGAAGTAAAAACAAATGAGACAGTAACAATAGGTATAGAATGTACAGATAATAGTGGAAGTATAACAGCAGACTTAAAAGATAGTAATATAGAAGTAACAACAAACGCACAGCCAGATACAGCAACAAAAGTGGTGGATAGTGGAACAGGAATAGAAAATGGAAAGAAATATACAATAACACTAACAAACTTTAGTGGAACAGGGACACTAGCAGTAACAATAGCGGCAGGCTCAATAAAAGACACAAGTAATAATGAAAATGAATCAACACCCCTAACACCAGGAATAACAATAAAGAGATTGGGTCTTTCAGTAGAACAATTTATATCTCAAAAATCAACAACAAACACAACATATTCAAGTGGAAGTGAAGATAGTCATAAAATGTATAAGTTCACACATGGTGCAACATCACAAACTTCAACAAAAGCAACAACAGATTATAGATATATAGGAAGTGATCCATATAACTATATAAATTTTAATGGAGAAACATGGAGAATCATAGGAGTGTTTCCAACAGATAACGGGAACGGAACATATGAGAATAGGATAAAGATAATGAAGGACACAGCAACTACAAGTAAAGATTGGAATACAACAGGAGAAAACTCATGGAGTGGTTCAACAGTACAAACAAGTATAAGTAGTATATTAAATACCACAGCAGCAAAACAGGTAGATAATGCAAAATGGTATTTAGGGGGAACATCATGGAGTGAGAATAAAACATCAACTGATATATATAATGATGAAAGAGGAACAAAGGTATATACTGGTAGAAGTAATAATTGGACAGGAAAAGTAGGATTAATGTATTTATCAGATTATTTATATACATATGCTGCTGGAGTAGATAATAATTGTTACAGTTATGCTTTTAAACTTGAAAATATTGTTGCATCAGAGGATTATTCAGTGAATTTTGAGGAACCATATTGTAATAATAAAGCTATACAAAAAAGTTGGATGTTTAATAATGAATATCAGTGGACAATGAATCATGATGCTGATAATTACACAACAATTTATCAAACAGGAATTTATAGAGGCATAGATAGCTCACTATCCAGTTCAAATTTGAATGTATCTAACAACATAACTAATAATGGATATATGTTAATAAATGAAACAATAACAAACAACTCAAATTTTACTATAACTAACAATGGATATTTTGTGCTAATAGGTAATTTTTATATGAATGATAAAAATTCAATATTTGATAATTACAATTGCTTATTAGTAAATAATGGTTATTATCATGTTAATGGTAATTTACAAAATGATAAATCTGGAAAAGTTTTAGGTAATAAAAACAGTTATATAGGTTTTAATGGAACTGTTTCTAATAGTGGGATTATTTATGGTAATCTAGATTTCAATTTAGATATACCAAAAAAATCAGCAACAATAAGACCAACAGTATATTTAAAATCATCTATAAAAATAACAGGTGGAAAAGGAACAAAACAAAGTCCATATACTATTGGATAACTATTTATAAATTAATACTAAAAGAGACTTTTATTTATAGTCTCTTTTATTGTTTATATTAGAAAAGAAAACATCTATATAAACAGGTAATTGATTATTTTTAACTTTACTAACAATTTTATTTATTTCTATTAATTGTTCTTTTTGAAAATCATTAGAAAGTGTAATAATTTTATCTTTTATCTCATTTTTTTAATCTAATAAAAAGGTTATATATTGTAACATACCAAAACAAAAAAAAGAAGTTATGCAACTTCTTTATATACACTAGCATTAAAATTATGTTGATTATCAGATAATGTTTTTAATTTTTCTGTTTGTATTAAAAAATAATTATATTCTAGTAAATTTATTTTATCTGGAGTTACTGGATCATCCCAAGTTAAATCTAAATTATACCATTGATTATTTAAAAGTACAGCATTCCATACATGTGAATCACTAGACACTTTAAAATTCTTAATTCCTAAATCATTTAAGAATAATGCCATACTATCAGTATATCCACCACATAAAGCATGACCTTCAAGTAAAGCACCATATGCATTATCAGATTCATAATTAACTATATTATTATCACTTCTATCAGAATCATAAACACTATTATTTATAATATAATCATGAATTTTTTTAATTTGATCTTGTTCATTAAGTGAATCATCAAATATTTCATTTTCTATTTCTTGGATTTTTGAAGTAACTTTACTAATCATATCTTCACTATAAACTCTTTTTATATAAATAGTAACCTTACCAGTAGAATCATATTCAGTTTCTACATGTTTAAAACCATTAAAAGGATGTACATAATTATTAATATGTGAAAGAGTAGTTTGATCATTTGCAAGTGTTTTAACTTCATCTATACAACCTTCATATTCTTCTGGACAATAAAAAGTAAAATTCTTTTTACCAGCATTAATTACAGTATAATAAATATTATAAATATCTTGTTTATTAGTAGGATTAAAATTTTTAGTATTTTGAACAAATTTAAAGTTATAATCTCTAAAATATTCATTAGTATTACCTAAAGTAACTTTAGGTTTTTGTTTTAAATTTAAAGGCATATACTGATATAAATATTCATAATATAAATCTATAAATTCACTTTTAAAACTAAAACATATTCCAAGTGTTATTAATAAAAGTCCTAACACTATAAATTTTTTCATTTATATCACCACTTTTAGTATATCAAATGGTAAAAAAGAAGTAAATAATACTTAAAATGAAAGTTTTAGTTTACATGACAAATGATAATTTGATTGTTGTTGGATTTAATTCATGTTATAATTATTATAATATGAGAGGAGTATTAATATGAATAATGACGGTAAAAAAGATTCTCTTTCTAGTATGAATGATTTATTTGGTACTAAGATAAATAATGAACAAAATGTAAAACAAGAACAAATTGATGATACTAAATTTCAAGACATTCCAGATATTAATAAAGCTATGCTTCCCAAGGAAGATGTAAATAAAGACGATAAAGATACACCACAACAAAAAGAAGAATCATCAAGCAAACAAACAGATGAAAATTCAAATGAAAAACCTATGAAATTTATAAATGATGATTATGTTAATGAAGAAAATACAGAAGAAAAACCTCTTATAGAAAAGCCAGACGATAACGAAATAAAAAGTAATAATGGTATGATAAATGAATTAATTGATATTGCTAAAAACTTTGATTTTAGTAAAGTAAAACTTAATATTGCAACTATTGCTTTTATAATATCATTAATAGGTAGTATGTTTTATAATTTAATAATAACTCTACCAGCACTTTTATTATCATATCTTGCTTTAAAGCAAGCAGAAAAAGGTAAATTAGATAAACAATCAAAGTTATTTTCTGTACTTGCATTAGTATTAAGTACAATAGGTCTAATATCTATAGTTATGAGTTACATTTCAAGAATTTTAACATTCTAAGTAAGGAGGAGTGAAATTATGAAAATATGTCCAAAATGTAAAATGCAAATAAAAGATGAAGATAAAATATGTCAGTTTTGTGGTGCTGCTCAAATGAGTGATAATAGTCCGATGAAAAATTATGAAGAAATAAAAAATCAAAGGAAAGAAAAAATAACCCCTGCAAGAAAAAAAGAAAAGAGAAAAGAAAATTTTGTATATTTTTCAAATTTCGTATTATTAGTAGGATTTATTGCTGTAATGGCTTGGGTAATATATTATTATTTTATCCAAGGTAATTTAGATACATCTGGACCAATGCCTATGGATGATATTTTAGATAAAATGGGAAATTTATTTAAATAGTAAAAAAATAAAAAACTGTCAATTTAGTTAATTGAAAGTATTAGGAGAAATGAATTTAATAAATCAAATAGGTGGATTTGTTAAATTCATTCTTTTTTTGACTTAAATTATACAAAACACTTGTTTGATTAATTTTCGATTTAATGATATAACTTGATAAATTAATTGTTTTAAGAATTTTTTTAATTAATGTAAAAGATGATTATATCAAATTTCATAGGAGGCTAAAATGTTAGAAAGTGAATTAAATGATTTTACAAGTTCTATTAAGCAAATAAAAAATAAAATTAAAGAAACTAGACTAAAAGTTTTTCAAAATGCAAATAAAGAATTATTAGATTTATATTTTTTTATTGGTAAAATTACTGTAAAGAATTCTAAATATGGAAGTGATTTTATTAATAAACTATCAACAGAATTAAAATTGTCATTTCCTAATATGAAAGGTTTTTCTGTTAGAAATATAAAAAACATGAGAAAATTTTATCTTGTTTGTTCAAAAAATGAAAAAGTGCAGAAGGTTTCTGCACTAATTCCTTGGTCGCATAATATTCTTATATTTGATAAGGTTAAAGAAGATGAAGAAAGGTTATGGTATATAAATCAAACCGCACAAAATGGTTGGAGTTATTATAAATTGTTAGATGAAATTAAATATGATTCTTATTCAAGACAAAAAGTAGATAGAAAATTAAATAATTTTAGTAAAACTTTACCTAATACTCAAAGAAAAATAGCAAAAGAAATTATGAAAGATCCATATATATTTGATATAACTACGTTAAAGAAAAATTATATGGAAAAAGAATTGGAATATGCTATGGTTGATAGAATAAAAAAAACTTTGTTGGAACTTGGTAATGGCTTTAGTTTTGTTGGTAATCAATATAGAATAACAGTAGATAAAGAGGACTATTTTATAGATTTATTATTCTATCATATAAAATTACATTGTTACGTTGTTATAGAATTAAAGAATACAAAATTTAAACCAGAATATGCTGGAAAAATGAGTTTTTATTTATCTGCTGTAGATAATATTTTAAAAGGCAAAAAAAATAATCCTTCAATAGGTTTGATACTTTGCAGAAATAAGAATAGACTTTCAGTTGAGTATGCACTTAGAGATATTAATAAGCCAATTGGAGTAAGTTCATATGAACTTACTAAACAATTACCTAAAAATTTAATAAAAAAATTGCCAACAGAAGAAGATTTGAACTTACATATGGAGAAATATTAAGTAAGAATTTTTTGGTGATTTTGGTAATACAAATATACTTGCCAAACTTAATAGAAAAATTATATAATGTCTAGTTAATTATGTTATTTTTTATTCATAAA
>CANQHJ010000065.1 GCA_947623665.1 uncultured Bacilli bacterium | reverse complement strand
GAACAAGAGACAACAGGAAAGACAGGAAGTATAGAAGTAAGTGATAATACAACCTATTATGCAAAAGCAAATGATATCACGCCTCCTGTATGTACATTAGAAAGTACAGAGCCAACAGGAGGAGAAGTAGAACCAAGTGGAACAGTAAAGGTAGTAATAAACTGTACAGACAATTCTGGAAGTATATCCAATGATTTAACGAAAAACAATATAGAAGTAACATATGATGGAGAAGAAGGAACAGCAGATACAACAGTAGACTCTGGAACAACAATAGATAATGGAAAGAAATATACAATAACACTAACAAACTTTTCAAGTACAGGATTATTATCCACAACAATAAAAGCAGAAACTTTAAAAGATGCATCAAACAACGGAAATATTGCATTACCAATAACTACTGGAATCAAAATTAAGAATGCTTTTGGAGGACAAGATTTATTAAAAAAAGCAAATTCTAGTGATAAAACCTATTCTAATGGCAACAAAAATGAAATGTTTGAATTTCATCATGAAGCAACAGATCAAAAAGGAGAAAACACAGATTATAGATATATAGGGGACAACCCATATAATTATGTAACATTTAATGGAGAACAAGCTGGCTGGAGGATAATAGGAGTGTTTGAAGATCCTAGTTCAAAAGAAAGTGAAGGCAATGCTACTAAGAAAATAAAACTGATAAGAACTACTTCCATCGGATCATATTCGTGGGATAATGTTGATGAACCGAATTCAGGTACTAATTGGTATTTTGGATCTAATTCTTGGACTAGACCAAGTGCAATAAATGTAGTTTTAAATGAAACTTATTGGAACAGTACATCTGGTTTTTGTCCATTATGTCGACAATCATGTTCTTGTGGAAATGATTGTGCTTGCTGCAAAGGAGCACCTACTACTTCTTGTAACTTTACAGCTAATGGGTTGAAAAACTCACAAAATTATATTGAAAATATGAAATGGTATTTAGGAGAAATGAACACATATCAAATAGGAGCAGAAGCATTTTATAACATTGAAAGAAGTAACACTCCAAGTGGTTGGATTGGTTCACTTGTAAGTGGAAATAGTAATGTGGGATTAATGTATCCATCTGATTATGGATTTGCATTTGGAAAAGGATTCGGACAAACTACATGTTATGAAAAAAATTTAAATAATTGTTCTTCTGAAGCAACACAGAACTGGCTTGTAGATCCATCAAATATAACATGGACTATTACTCCTTGGACTTCATCACCAGGACGTCATACTGATGTGGCGTTTGTAGAACCGAATTGCCTTCGTGGAAATGATGCGTTACGTCAACATGCGGTCCGACCAGTAGTCTATCTAAAATCAGATATAAAGATCAGAAATGGAGATGGAAGCCGAAATAATCCATATCAATTGAGCGCTGATTAGCTGTTTTAAAGATAGTATTGATTATATATGTCAATTCTATTTTTTGATATTTTTTGTAAAATTATTTTTGGTATCATTAATAATAAGTGTGTAATCATGAAGATAAAAATGATTAGTGAAAAATAATTAAAATTCAGAAAAATACTATGAATGAAAAATATTTGACTTTAAATGTTCTTATAATATAGAATTAAATTATAGATAACTGGTGTGATTGAAATTACAAGAAAGAAAAATAAAAAGCCTTTTAGGCTTTTTATTTTTATATAAATGTTGAAATTAAGCAAATTGCAAAAAATGCAAATCCTAGAACAAAAGTAATTCTAGTAATAACTAGTTCAGATCCTCTTTCTTTTCTTTGATTAAATAAATCTGAATTACCTCCAGAAATTATTTTAGCTGCATCTTCTGCTTTTCCACTTTGTAATAATACTATTACTATTAATAAAATTGATATAATAAGTAAGGTTATTTCCATACTAATCCCTCCAAATCAATGACATTATAATACCATAAAATTTGTTTTTTAGCAACTTTTTTATTGTATTTCCTCTTCTATTCTCATTAATTCATTATATTTACAAATTCTATCTGTTCTAGACATAGATCCTGTTTTTATTTGACCTAAATTTAATCCTACTGATAGAGATGCAATTGTTGTATCTTCTGTTTCTCCACTGCGATGAGAAATTATTGTTTTATAGTTATTTTCTTTAGCTAAGTTTATTGCTTCTATTGTTTCTGTTATAGTTCCAATTTGGTTTACTTTTATAAGTATTGCATTACCTGCATTCATATCTATTCCTTTTTGAAGATATTCTTTATTTGTAACAAATAGGTCATCTCCTACTAATTGAATTTTTTCTCCTAATTTAGTAGTTATTTCTTTAAATCCTTCCCAATCATTTTCATCTACTGGATCTTCTATTGAGATAATTGGATATTTATTTACTAACTCTTCATAAAACTTTATTAATTCATCTGTTGATAATTCTTTTCCGTCTACTAGATATTTTCCATCTTTATAAAATTCACTTGCTGCGGCATCTATTGCTAGATTTACATCAACACCTGGTGTATATCCTGCTTTTGTTATTGCTTCTACTATTAAATCAAATCCTTCTTCATTACTGTGAAGATTAGGTGCAAAACCTCCCTCATCTCCTACTCCTGTAAAATATCCTTTTTCATTTAGAACTTTTTTTAGAGCGTGGAAGATTTCACTTCCTACTCTTACTCTTTCATGAATATTATTTCTTTTTGGAATAATCATAAATTCTTGAAAATCTAAATTGTTATCTGCATGTGCTCCACCATTTAATATATTCATCATTGGTACAGGTAATGTTTTTCCATCTCCTATAAATTCATATAATTTTTTATTTTCTGTTTTTGCACATGCTTTTAGATAGGCCATAGAAATTCCTAAAATAGCATTTGCTCCAAATGTTTCTTTTGTTTTTGTTCCATCTAGTTCAATCATATAATAGTCTAAGTCTTTTTGTGTTGCAAATTCTTTTCCAATTAGGTTTTCTCTTAGTGTTGTATTAACATTTTTTACTGCTTTTAATACTCCTAGACCATTAAATCTATTTTCATCGTGATCTCTTAGTTCTAATGCTTCTCTTTCTCCTGTGGATGCCCCACTTGGAACCATTGCACGTCCTAATACATTGTTTTCTAAAATAACATCTACTTCTACTGTTGGATTTCCTCTTGAATCTAATAATTCTCTTGCTTTTATATCTTTAATTTTCATTTTTTTATCTCCTTTACTAAATCTTTAAATTCTTTTCCTCTTTCTTCACATTCTTTATATTGATCCCACGAAGCTGTAGCTGGACTTAATAATACTATGTCTTTTGGTTTAGCAAGTTCTATACATTTTTTAAATCCTTCTTTTAAATATTCAAAAGCATATGTTTCTTTGTTTATGCTTTTTCCATATTCTAATATTCTATTTCTACATTGTCCTATAGCAACTATTGCTTTTACATTTTTCATATATGGTGTTAAATCTTCTAATTTTTGTCCTCTTTCGAGTCCTCCTAATATTACAATAGTTGGTCTTGTAAATGATGATAAAGCAATTTGTGTGCATTTTATATTAGTTGCCTCTGTATCATTATAGAAATCTATATTATTAACTCTATCTACATATTCTAATCTATGTTCTACTCCTTTAAAGTTAGAAATAACTTCTATGATTTTTTCATTTGGTACATCTAATTCTTTGGCAGCCATTATAGCAGCCATTATATTTTCTAGATTATGTTTACCAGGAATTTTTATATCATCTAGACTTATTACTTTTTCTCCATAATAATAGATAAATCCTTCTTTTTCATAGCAACCGTTTATTTCATGTATTGATGAGAAATATTTTGTGTTTGCAATAAATGATTTACTGATATTTACTGCTTCTTCATTTTCTATATTTACTATAGCAATATCCTCTTCTGTTTGATTTTGAAATAGTTTTTTCTTTAAGTCTTTATAATGTTCATATGTTTTCATAAAATCTATATGAGCAGGACTAACGTTAGTAAGTATTCCTATATGAGGTTTAAATTTATTTAAATTTTCTAATTGTTGACAAGATATTTCTATTACTAAAATATCTTTTTCTTTTATATTTTTTAATTCTGCACAAAATGGTATTCCTATATTTCCAATAAGTTTTGTTTTGTCAGGAAATGCTTTTTTTATTATTTCATAGGTGAGAGTTGTAGTTGTTGTTTTACCATTAGTTCCTGTGATTGCAATTATAGTAACATCTTTTGGTAAAAGGTTATATGACATTTCTACTTCATTTATTACTTCTATATTTAATTCTTTTGCTTTTAATATGTAAGGATGGTCTATTGGAACGCCTGGATTTTTTATTAAGTAATCAAAGGAATCATCTAATAAATTATCAGGTGAAGTTCCTAAAACAAATTCTACTCCTTTTTCTTTAAGTTGTTTTACTTCTTCTTGATTATGTTTTTCAAGTGGTGCTATATCATTTAATATTACAGTATTATTTTTTTCGATTAAAAATGTGGCTGCTGCAGAACCACTACGACCAAAACCTAAAATTAATATTTTTTTGTTTTCAAACATATTCCCTTTCCCTCCTATATTATATTATACTATAAAAGTTTGTAAAGAAAAACTATTTTAATTAATTGAAATTCATGTTATAATAGTGGCAGAATAAAAAGTGGAGATGATTCTCATGAAAATAATTACATTACAACCAAAAGAATTCGACAATTACACTATAAAACATCCTTATAGAAGTTATTATCAGACTTCTGCATACAGAAATGTTATGAAAAAATATGGATGGGGTGTTCATTATTTAGGTGTGATTGATGACTCCGAAGAACTTATAGGTGCTTCTTTAATATTATACAAAGAAGTTTTTATGAATAATAAAATTGCTTATGCTCCTCGTGGAATTCTTTTTGATTATAGTAAATCTCAACTTGTTAAGGAGTTTTCTGTAAGACTTAAAAACTTGCTTTCAAAGCAAGGTTTTATGCTTTTAAAAATAGACCCTTATATTCCTTGTAGTATTAAAAATAAAAAAGGTGAATTGATTAATATTAATAATGATATTAATCTTATTATGGCTAATTTAAAAAATGCTGATTTTATGTATAAAGGTAAAAATTTATATTTTGAAAATGAAAAAGCTAGATTTGAAGCAATAGTTTTATTAGATAAAGAATTAAAAGATATTTACTATCAAATTAATAAAAACACTCGTCATAAAATTAAAAAAGCTACTAGGTGTGGTGTAGAGGTTTATAAAGATGATAGTTTAGATGTTACAGAGTTATATAAGTTTATTAAGGATAAACATACTAAACCTTTAGAATATTATCAATCTCTATGTGAAGAATTTAAGCCTAATGTTAATTTATATTATGCTAGACTTGATACTGAAAAATTTGTAATTAGTAGTAAAGAAGCTTATGAAAAAGAACTTGATAGAAATGATGACTTGGCTGTAAAAATACAAAAAGTTGGTAGTAGTGATGACAAGAAAAAATTATTAAATATAAAAATGGAATCAGATAGATTAGTTAGTATTTATAAAAATGATTTAGTAATTGCTACTGACTTATTAAAAAAGAATCCTCAAGGACTTATTATTGCTGGAGCTCTATCTATCATTTATGATAATGCTGCTTATTTAGTTATAGATGGATTTGATAAGGAGCGTAGTAATTTGAATCCTAGTTATTTAATTAAATGGAATATGATTAGTGATTATCATAAAGCAAATTTAAAATATTTTAATTTAAATGCTGTCTCAGGAGACTTTTCTAAAGAAAATAAATATGAAGGTTTAAATGAAATGAAATTAAGTTTTAATCCTATAGTAATAGAAAATATTGGAGAATTTGAAATTATTCTTAATTCACTTTCTTATAATTTATATAAAAGATTAAATAAAAACAAAGATAAAAAGTAGAAATAATAAGTTTCTACTTTTTCTTTAAAAAAATAAAGTGGTTTTATAACCACTTTATTAATTTATTATTCAACTATTTCAGTTACACTACCAGCACCAACTGTTCTTCCACCTTCACGGATAGAGAATTGAGTACCTTGTTCTAGTGCAATTGAGTGAATTAATTCAACTGTAATGCTTACGTTATCTCCAGGCATAACCATTTCAACGTCTGCTGGTAACTCGATTACTCCAGTTACATCAGTAGTTCTGAAATAGAATTGTGGACGATAGTTTGCAAAGAATGGTGTATGACGTCCTCCTTCTTCTTTACTTAATACGTAAACTTCAGCTTTGAATTTACGATGTGGAGTAACACTTCCTGGTTTAGCAAGTACTTGTCCACGTTCTACTTGTTCACGAGAAATACCACGTAATAATACTCCAGCATTATCTCCTGCTTCAGCATAGTCTAATTGTTTTCTAAACATTTCAATTCCTGTAACAACAGTTTTTTGAGTTTCTTTAATTCCAACAATTTCAACTTCATCATTAAGGTTTAATTTACCACGTTCAACACGTCCTGTAACAACAGTTCCACGTCCAGTAATTGTGAATACATCTTCAATACTCATTAAGAATGGTTTTTCAGTATCACGTTCTGGAGTTGGAATCCATTCATCAACAGCATCCATAAGTTCTTCGATAGATTTAACTGCATCAGCATCTCCTTCAAGAGCTTTTAATGCAGATCCACGAATGATTGGAGTATTATCTCCATCAAAATTGTATTCGCTTAATAAATCACGAATTTCCATTTCTACTAAATCAAGTAGTTCTGGATCATCAACCATATCACATTTGTTCATGAATACTACCATTTTTGGTACTCCAACTTGACGAGCAAGTAGGATGTGTTCACGAGTTTGTGCCATAGGTCCATCAGTTGCAGCAATAACTAAGATTGCTCCATCCATTTGTGCAGCACCTGTGATCATGTTTTTAACATAATCAGCATGTCCTGGACAGTCAACGTGTGCATAATGTCTCTTATCAGTACTATACTCAACGTGAGCAGTATTGATAGTAATACCACGTTCTCTTTCTTCAGGTGCTTTATCGATGTTTTCGAATTCTACTTCTTGATTTCCATTTTTACCAGCTAATACTTTAGTAATAGCAGCAGTAAGAGTAGTTTTTCCATGATCTACGTGTCCAATTGTACCAATGTTAACATGTGGTTT
>CANQHJ010000064.1 GCA_947623665.1 uncultured Bacilli bacterium | reverse complement strand
ATGGGTTTCTTTCCAATTTATAACAAACTATTAAATTATTTCAAATTATTATTGACTTTTAATAGTTAGTCACCTCACATAAATTATAACATATTAATATAACTTTAAAAATGTAATTTATATTATCAAAAAAGTGTAAACTATTGTCATAAAAAGTTGAAAAAATATTAGATTTATGTTTTTATATTATAGTAGAGGTGTTGAAAATGGATATTCTTGAAAAAAATTGTATTATTTTAATTACTAAAGAAGGAGATTTAGTACCAGTTCCTAGAGTAGAAGGAGAAAAAAACCATTCTCAAGCTTATACCAGATTAGGAGAACAAGTACCAGAGTTATTAGAAGAATTTCCTTATGATTTAAAAGTAAGTGGAGGATATGAGTTAGCAAACTATGCTGCAGCTAGTGGTAATGTAGTTATTTGGCCTAGTAATATTAATTATTCAGATAATATTATTGTAACTATTCCTAAAAATATAAGTGATACATCATGTGATGTATTAGAAAGTATTTTACCAGCATTAAAAGAATACAAACCCTTTGTTACACAAGCATATTATAAAAAACCTAATTCACGTTCAAAAAAAATTATATGTCAAAGTATATGCAATAGTGATGCACAAAGAGAAAATTCAATTGATACAATAGAAAAATATATACAAATGAATAAAGAATTTAACAAAGCAAATGATAATATTGCAAAAAAAAGTGATGGAAAAAACAGTAAACTATAATTATGTATAGTTGACAAACTAATTATAAAATGTTAAATTATTTTTACAAACAAAAAGGAGAAAGATTATGAAAAATTATAATGTAATTAATGTTAATAATTTACTCCTAGCTTTATTACTTTCAAAACTGAGAGATAATAAGGCTTATTTGTGATGTTAAAAAAATATTTTAATGTAAAATATAAATAGTCTTAATATTTCTCGGGTGGAATATTAAGACTATTTTTTTATACAAAGGAGGAATTTAAATATGAAAAAGATTAAAATATTTGATACAACATTAAGAGATGGAGAACAATCTCCAGGTTGTAGTATGACAAAGGAAGAAAAGGTAGAGTTTGCAAAAACTCTAGAAAAGTTAAATGTAGATATTATAGAAGCAGGTTTTGCAGCTAGTAGTGAAAAAGATTTAGAAGCAATACAAGAAATATCTAAAAATGTAAGAAAACCTATTATTACATCTTTGTCTAGATGTAATAAAGAAGATATTGATAAAGCATGGGAATCTTTAAAATATGCCCATAAAAAAAGAATACATGTATTTATTGCAACCTCAGATATACATATGAAAGAAAAACTTCATATGACTAAAGAAGATATCTTAGTAAAAGTAAGGACTATGGTAAGTTATGCTAAGGAAAAATGTGATGATATAGAATTTTCATTAGAAGATGCTACCAGAACAGATAAACGTTTTATGAAAGATGTAATCACAGTTGCCATAGCTAGTGGAGCAAATGTTATAAATATACCAGATACAGTAGGATATACAACACCAGGAGAATATAAAGATATAATAAATTATATAAAAGAAAATGTACCAAATATTGAACAATGTGAGCTTTCAACACATTGTCATAATGATTTAGGACTAGCAGTTGCAAATACACTATCTGCAATAGAATCAGGAGTAACACAAGTAGAATGTACCGTAAACGGAATAGGTGAAAGAGCAGGAAATGCTGCTATGGAAGAAATTGTAATGGCTCTAAAAGTTAGAAATGATTACTATAATGCAGATACTAATATAGATATAAAAGAAATAAAACCAGCAAGTGAAAAACTAGTCAAAATAACAGGCTCTATGATTCAAAACAATAAACCAATTGTCGGAGAAAATGCATTTAAACATGAAGCAGGTATACATCAACATGGAGTATTACAAAATAAAAACACATATGAAATAATAGATTCATCATCTTTAGGTATAGAAGAAGATAATATTGTAATTGGAATACATTCTGGTAAGCATGCTATTATGGAAAAAATGAAGAATATGAATATTGAAATAGATGAAACATTAATAGATGATATAGTAAAAAATATAAAAGGATATTTAGAAGATAATAAATATATAGAAGATAATAAGTTTAAAGAAATAGTAGAACAAAAACATTACAGAAAAAAGTAAAAAAAAACATATTTAATAACTAATATATAAGTGATATAATAAAATATGTAAAAGATAGGTGATAAAGATGAATAAAAAAATAAAAATTGTCTTAATATCAGTTATAATTATGATTATTGGTATAGTAATTTCTAGTTATGGAATTATATCAGAAGAAAATCATAAAGAAAAACAAAAAGGATATATAAAAACAACTGCCAAAGTAATAGACACAATTGCAACATCACAAATAAAAAAAGACAAAGCAACAGGATTAGTTAGTAATTATTATTTATATGCACCTATAATTAAATATAAAATTAGTAACAAGACTTATAAATATGAATCAAAAGAATATGATGTAAAAGAACCTAAAATAGGAAGTAAAATAGAAATAGCCTATCAAAAGAAAAATCCTAATAATATAAAATTTGTAAAAAAGAATAATGATATTTTAATTATAATAATAGGAACTATAATTACATTTATAGGAATAGTATTATTAATTACAAGAAAAAAGAAATAAAAAATAGAGAGCATATCGAATAAGCTCTCTATTTGTTTTTTATGCTGCATCTCCAGTAGGACCAGTAGGTCCAGTGTCTCCAGTAGGCCCGATAGGTCCAGTATCTCCAGTAGGCCCAATAGGTCCAGTGTCTCCAGTAGGACCAGTAGGTCCAGTGTCTCCAGTAGGCCCAATAGGTCCGGTGTCTCCAGTAGGACCAGTAGGTCCAGTGTCTCCAGTAGGCCCGATAGGTCCGGTGTCTCCAGTAGGACCAGTAGGTCCAGTGTCTCCAGTAGGCCCGATAGATCCAGTGTCTCCAGTAGGCCCGATAGGTCCGGTGTCTCCAGTAGGCCCGATAGGTCCGGTGTCTCCAGTAGGTCCAATAACTCCAATTTCACCAGTAGCACCAGTCGGACCAGTCGGTCCTGTAACACCAGCAGGAATAGTTAAATTTAAAGTAAAATTAGGTGCTATACCAGTAATAGTTGCACTAGCATCACTTCCAGGTGTACCCGTTGTAACAGTACCTATAGAAATAGTAGGAGTAGCCCCAGTAACACCTGTTGGCCCAGTAGCACCAGTTGCACCTGTAGGTCCAGTTGGACCAGTTGAACCACTACCACTACCAGCAGGCCCAGTCGGACCAGTCGGCCCCATCACAAAACAAAAATTAGGTCTAGGTTTAGGTGGTTTTTGATTAGGATTTACATTATTAAAAAAACCATTATCTCCAAAATTCATATATACCTCCTTTCAATATAATATATGTATAAATTATAATTAAAGAAAGTATATTTATCATTAAATATAAAACAAACTAATATTTATTATTAAGAGTTTTAACTTTAATTTTAGAAGCATCATTTTTTCCAATACCAAGATCAGCCTCTCTTAAAACAACTATTACTCCATTATCAGTATTTAATTTCATTTTAACAATAGTATTCTTAGTAAGCCCCATATCTAATAAATGCCTTTTAATTTTTTTATCATCAAAATCTAATTTAACAATTATAGCATCTTCACCATTTTTTAATTCAGATAAATTCATTTATTTCTCCTTCCTATTCATTATAGTCTAATAATTTTAAAAAAAAGTCAATGAATTATTAGAAATTTAAAAGTATATTTATATATAAAAAATTAATAAATTATGATATAATTAATAATATAGAGGAGTTGATATTATGGGAATATATAATACTTTAGATGATTCAGTAAATAGTATTAGTACAGTAGGAATAGTAATTATAATTTTTACTCTTTTAATTGCAATAGCACTTTATATTGCTCAAGCACTTTTCTTAAACCATTTTAATAAATATACAAGAGGAAAAGGAACATGGCAAGCTTGGGTACCAATTGCTAACTTATATTTATTGGGAGATTTAACTTTTAATAATATAGTTGGTTGGATATTAGTAGTATTATCAATTTTTAAACCCTCAAGTTTAAGTACATTATATAATTTTGTAATAATAGGATTTTATATTTATGCTATAGTAAAATATATTATGTTGAAAAGAGAAGAACAACAAAGTTCTATACCAAAAATGGTAACTGCTGCAAGTACTTTAAAAGTAAAACCACCTGTTAGAACTCCAGAGCCAAAAACTAAAGAGCCAGAAGAACATTCTGATGATTTTGTAGAAAATGTTAAAGATAAATTAAAACACTTTTCTCTAAAAAAACAAAAAGAAGACCAAGAACAACCACAAGAATATCAATCACAACAACCAATGTCAGCCCCAAAAGAAGAAAATAAAGATAATTTTGACTTTACAGCTAAGCCAAGTAAAAACTATAAAGAATCATCAGACTCCTTACAAAGTTTATATAACAGAAAATAACATTTAAGGGAGAATAAAGATATGACAATACTAGATGGAAAAAAAGTAAAAGAAGAAAAACTAAATGAATTAAAAGAAAAAATAAAAGATTTAAATGAAAAACTAGGACTTGTAGTAATACAAATAGGTGAAGATCCAGCAAGTAAAGTATATGTTTCTCAAAAAGAAAAAATGGCAGAGAATCTAAACTTTAAATTTCAACATATTAAATTACCAGAAGATGTAGAAGAAGAAAAAGTACTACAAATAATAGATGATTTAAATAGTGATGATAGTATAGACGGAATACTAGTTCAAATGCCTATGCCCAAACATCTAAATGCTAAAAGAATCCAAAATCGTATACATCCTAATAAAGATGTAGATGGATTAACTGATATTAATATGGGCAGACTTGCTCATAATATAGATACTCTAGTACCTTGTACTCCAATGGGAATAATACATTTACTAGAATACTATAAAATAGATATAAGTGGAAAAAATGTAGTTATAGTAGGAAGAAGTGATTTAGTTGGAAAACCACTCGCATCTCTTATGACAAATTATAATGCTACTGTTACACTATGTCACTCTAAAACAAAAAACTTAAATGAATTTACAACTAATGCAGATATTCTAATTGCTGCAGTTGGAGTACCAAAGCTAATAAAAAAAGAAGACGTAAAAGAAAATTCTGTTATTATTGATGTAGGAATAAATAGAATGAAAGATAATACTTTATGTGGAGATGTAGATTTTGAAAATATAAAAGATAAAGTATCATTCATTACTCCAGTTCCAGGAGGAGTAGGACAAATGACAGTATGTGAACTTGGATATAATACATATAAAGCACATTTATTAAGAAAGTAAATTTAACTATTTATTTTCTTTTTTCTTTCATAAATTATTATGGAGGTATAAAATGAAAAAAAGAAAAATATGTGTTTATGCAATTTCTAAAAATGAGGAAAAGTTCGTATCACGTTGGGTTGAATCAATGAAAGAAGCAGATGAGATTTATGTATTAGATACAGGTTCAACAGATAATACTGTAAAAAAGTTAAAAGAAAATAATGTCAATGTAACTGTTGAAAAAATAAATCCATGGAGATTTGATGTTGCTAGAAATAAATCTTTAGAATTAGTACCTAAAGATACAGATATATGTGTTTGTACAGATTTAGATGAAGTATTTGTAAAAGGATGGAGAAAAGAATTAGAAAAACTATGGCAAGATAATACCACAAGACTTGCTTATAATTATAATTGGTATATAGATGATGATGGAATACCAAGAGTTAATTATTATATAGAAAAAATACATAGTAGAAATAATTATAAATGGACTCATCCTGTACATGAAGTATTAACATTCACAGGAGAAAAAGAAGAAAAAATAACTACAGATAATATTACAGTAAATCATTATCCAGATTATAATAAATCAAGAAGTAGTTATCTTCCATTATTAGAACTATCAGTAAAAGAAGATCCAGAAGATGATAGAAATATGCATTACTTAGGAAGAGAGTATATGTATTATAAAAAATGGAATAAAGCTATAGATACTCTAATAAAGCATTTATCTCTTAAAAGAGCAGTATGGAAAGATGAAAGATGTGCATCAATGAGATTTATATCAAGATGTTATAAAGAAATGAAAAGATATAGAGAATCAGAAATGTGGTTAAAACTTGCAATAGAAGAAGCACCTTATTTAAGAGATCCATATGTAGAAATGGCTCTACTAAAGTATAAACTAAAAGATTATAAAGAAGTTATAAAATATTGTAATGAAGCCTTAAAAATAAAAACACATACCAAAAGTTATATAAATGAACAATTTAGTTTTAATGAAACAATATATGACTTATTATCAGTAGCATACTATTATGAAGGAGATTATGATAAATCTTTAAAAAACTCCATTATAGCAGTAGAAAAAAATCCAAAAGATAAGAGACTTCAAAATAATAAAGTTTTAATTGAAGCAAAAATAAAAGAAAGTGATTAATTTCACTTTCCTTTTTGTATTACTCTATTATCACTTCTACCTACTAAATAATCAAATGATACATCATAATATTTAGCAATATATAGTAATTTAAAAGTAGTAGGCTTATTACTACCATCTTCATAATGTGAGTATGTTCTTTGGTGAAAGCCCACTTCTTTACCTAACTGAGATTGAGTTAGGTCTTTTTCTTTTCTCAAACTTTTTAATCTAGTACATAATAAATCAAAATTAATATCACTATTTTCTGTTTTAGTATTTATATCACTAATACCTAACAAATAATCTAAACTAACTTTATAGAAATTAGCAAGCTCGTTTAGTTTTAAAATAGGAATATCATTTCTACCTATTTCCCATTGAGTATAAGTGTTTTTCTTAATGTTTAAAATATTTGCAATATCTTTATGTTTTAAATCTTTATCAGTTCTTAAATCTGATAATCTAGTTTCACCTCTTAACATAATTTACCACCTAATAGTATTTTAAGTTTTTTATTTTATACTATTGACTTCGGTGTTTCTATAGTCTAAAATATTATATATAAGCAGACTATAAAAACACCATAAAAAGATTATAAAAATAAGTATAGAGATTTGTAGAATAATTTAGAGGTGAAACAAATGAAAAACGAAGGAAAGAATGCATTAATAATAACAATAATAATGACAATAACATTGATAACAGTATTGTCAGTAAGTTATGGATTTTTAAGAGTAGAAAAAGAAGGAAAGAAACATAAAGTAGTCGCAGGAGTATTTAATGTAGAATTTAAAGATGGAGAAACAATAGAATTAAATAATACATATCCAATGACAAA
>CANQHJ010000063.1 GCA_947623665.1 uncultured Bacilli bacterium | reverse complement strand
ATGACTTTCGTCATCCTATGTAAATAAATTCATTTATCAAATTTATTGTCTACCAACACTATTTGACAAAGAACCCAAATAAACACTATTTTAAAAACGTTTTCTATCTAATTAGTAGGTATACTATTTAATCGATTTGTTTTAATACAGTCTCGTTTTAATACCATTATAAATTTAATTCTTGTAATAGCTAAGTCTCTCCACCCGCATTTATGTGATTAGATACTAAAATAACATCTGGATTATTTCCAAAAGACTCAAATATTCTACTAATTCTCTCATCTCTTTCTAGTGTTTCGTCTATATCTCTAGTTATAGTTGTTGGTATTCCAAGTTCTTTTAATCTTTTATACATATATTGTGCTGCTTGAAGATTTAAATCTTTTTCTTGTAATCCATTACCGACAGCTCCACTGTCAATTCCACCGTGGGGAGTATCTGTTTGACCCAAAAACTATATTTATTACTTTTTTGTAGGTAATGTTATAAATTAAGATTCCATTCTATTTTAATTTCTCTTGTATTGTTTTCTTCATCATAATTTCCTATATATATTTTTTCTATAAACTCATCAATAATAACTTTATTTAATTTATCTATGTGGTTATATTTTTTTAGTATACTTTCTATATCAGTCTTTTTATCTTCGGCATTTTCTTGTTCTTCTAAAAGTTTATCAATTTCTTCTATTCTATTTTGGTAAGATTCTACATCTTTAGAATATTCTTCTCTTAAAAATTTAAAGTCATCTTCAGTAATAAGGTTTTTCATTTTATCTTCGTAGAGATTTTTAAAGTATAATCTTTTTTCATTTAGTTTCTTTTCTAAATTACTTTTTTCTTTAGTAAGTTCTTCTGTCTTATCAATGTGTCCTTTTTTATCTATTAATTTTTCTTTCAAATTATCTTTTAAGTCATTTAAACTCACTTTTTGTAATAAGTCATTAATAATGTTTAAGATATAATCTTCTAAAATATCTACTCTAATAGAATGTCTATTACTGCATATATGATATTTTTTATTTCCTTTGCATTGAAGATATGCTCGTTTTTCTTTTTTACCTCCTGCACAAATGATATTACATTGATTTCTCATAAAGACTTTTCCACATTCTTCACAATATACTTTTTTACTAAAAATATGGATTTTTCCAGTTTTAAGTGGTCTTTCATTTCTTCCTAATCTTCTTCTAACTGCTTCCCAAGTTTCCATATCAATTATGGCTTCATGTGTATTTTCTATTCTGCACCAGTCTTTTTCTGGTACTTTTTTAGATTTATGGTTTTTATAACTGATATTTGTTCTTTTACCTTGAACTAAATTACCAATATAAACTTCATTTTTTAATAGTTTGGCAATAGTATCAGGAATCCATTTTCCAGTTGATTTATAATCATAGTTGCAACAAACAAATTTACTTCCAATAGATTTTTTATAAAGTGATGGTGGTAGAATATGTTTATCGTTTAAATCTTTACATATCTTGTGATAACCCATTCCGTTTTTATATTTTTCAAATATTTCTCTTACAACATAAGCAACATTTTCATCAATGATTAGTTTATGTTTGTCGTTTGGATCTTTCTTGTAGCCATAAGGTGCAAAACTTCCCATAAATAGTCCATCTTCTCTTTTGTTTTTTAAAGATTTTCTGACATTGTTGGATAAGTCTTCTAAATACCATTCATTAACAAGTCCATTAATTTGACGAGATTTCTTATTTGATTCTACATTTGTATCAGCATTATCTACGATACTTACAAATCTAACTCCCCATTCTATAAACTTATTATGCAGATATTTTTCTATTACTTCCATATCTCTTGAAAATCTACTTTGTGTTTTGCAAAGGACAAGATTAATTCTTCCACTTTCACAATCCTTAATCATTCTTTCAAAATCAGGTCTATAAGTACCTGCTCCTGAAAAATCATCATCAGAGTAAATGTCTATAATTTCCCAGCCTTGATCTAAAGCATATTTTATAAGCATACTTTTTTGATTACTGATTGATTCACTATCATCATTTTTATTTTTTTTATTTCTATCCTCATCGGATAATCTACAATATACACCTACCTTTTCCATTTGCTACACCTCTTTTCCAAAGGGTAACAAATTAATATCTATAATATTATTATACTTCAAATTACAAATCATTTAAAGTTACATTTTCACTATTTTCTAATGTTAATATTACTTTAATTAATTTCTTTGTAATTATCTCTTTTATTTCTTCTTTTGTTTTATCTTTGTTACTATTTATAATGTGTGTTATTTTATATTCAACCCCCATTTTACCTCCTTTATCCGTTATGTAGTCCTCCCATATCGACCACTCCTTTCTTTTCTTTTTTATAATTTTATTTTAGTGATAATTTTGTAACTTCCCTTTCTTTTTCAAATGATGATTTAATCATAGTTATAGCTGGTTATTTAATTTTATTGTTTTATATGATTAATAATTACCTGAAAAAAGGGCGTAAACCCCCTGAGGTGTTATTTTAAATACTAACCCCACGGATTGTTGTTTGAAATAACATATATATTTTTTCTTAATAGTTCTTTGAAATATATCTTATCTCAAACTATATCTTATATTTCTATAAGATTTGTGCTAACATAAGCCTTGTAATATCTTACTGCACTATCTTAACTAATGCTTTTTTGCTGTTTAGTTAAGTTTAATTGTGTACATACCATTTGAATATTCTTTATATATTAAATATTTTAGTTGTTCTAGTCTTTCAAGATTTTTCCTTAATCCTTTATTTTTAATTCTAATAAATTTTTGAAGTTCTCCTATATTTATATCTATTATAAATCTGTTGTATCCTTTGGTGCTTATATATCCATAAATATATTTGGCTTCTGTTGGAATTCTCTTGTCTTTCCATATCTTGTCTGGTATTTCAAAGTTGTTATTTCTCATTCATATCTTTTCCTCCTTTCTGAACTGTTGATTTTTACATCAGTTCGTCATTACTATAACACCTCTTATTGAGTTTGTCAACATCATAATTACATTTTTGTTGATTATTACATCAATATATGCTATACTATTATTAGAAAGAAAAGGAAAGGTGGCTTATTTTATGAAAAAGAAAGTTACTGAACTAGGTAAAATTATAAGTGAAGCAAGAGAAAAAGTCGGTATCTCTCAAAGAGAGCTTGCTCGTAAATCTAATATGGATTGTGCTGAAGTATCAAGAATAGAATCAGGAAAAAGACAAAAACCTAATGTTTTATATTTAAGAGGTATTGCTGAAACTCTAAATTTAAGTTTAGTAAAGTTAATGAAACTTGCTGGTTACAATGATGTAGAAATTAATTGGGGTAAAGATTTAACTGATAAGAGATCTACTGCTGACTTTCAAGAGCAAATAAAAAAATACGAGAAATTTTATTTTGATGTTTTGGAAGATATTGATGAGAGAAGAAAAAATGCTTTTGCATGTAAAGGTATAATTGCTGATTTAATAGACAAAATAGAAATTTCAAAAACAAAAAATAAAGAAATATCTAATGATGAAATATTAGAAACCCTAAAAGAAGTAATAACTTTAATTAGACCAAACTTGGAAAAGTTAGATAAATCCAAATACCCTGATGTAGATATGGCTTTATTTCCTAAACTAGAAATAAAACATAATATAAAAATAAATACTATTACTGGAAAATATATAGAAGAAGATAAATAAAATTACGAACACGTTTTGTTGCTTTAGCAATGAAAGTGGGAAAAGTAATTTTATAAAAATAAACTTTACTTTTTCTATAGATTAGTAAAGTTTATTAACACAAAGATACATTACCAATTATATGTATCTTTGCTTTTTTATGAAAACGTAAGTTGAAATAAAAAAAGGCAATATATTACTTACGTTAGTTTGTAATATATTGCTTATAGGGTTTCAAAAGGGAGATTCCCCTTTGCACACTCGTTATTGGCTCTGCCAATATCGTAGTGTGTTACTAACTTGTGTAAAAGTTAGTTATCTCAAAATCCATTAGTTACGAAGTTTCTTTTAGATTTTGTACTTATTATATTAACTATTTAACTATTATTTTTTTATTTTAGATAAATTTAATATTTCTTTTTTCTTTATATTATATTCTTTTTCTGTAATAGCATTCATGTCCAATAATTCTTTTAATTTTTTTAATTCATCTAAATTATCATTAGATTTTTTAAATTTTATCTTTAGCAAATTTTTATTAGCGTCTATCTTCCCAATGATAATTAAGATAGAAATTATTGATACAACTATAAGTAATGATACTATTATATAAAATCCCCATCCAAAAGCATATTCATTATAAGAACTAAACTGGTCAGCTTTTTGCCATACAACCACTTGAAAAGTTTCTATTAAAAATGATACTAATGCACAAATAGGAGCAAAAATAGTATATTTAATAAATGATTTATTATCTCCCATATACATCAAAACAAATGTAACAATTCCAACAATTAATAAAATGAGTGTAATATGACAAAATATATCAGTAGCTCTACCTGAAAAAAAATTAATACTTTCTATGTTATCAGTAGCACTCCAACTACCATAGTCATAATTTCTCATATAAGTACTTTTATAAACAGGCATAAAAAGAAAAAGTACGCTAACACCTAAAATAATAAATGATATTAAACTTATAAAATTTCCTTTTCCTAAATTTACTCTATTTTCTATTTCAGTAAAATTAAACTTTGTTTTTATAGGTTCTCCACAATTAGAACAACTCTTTGCATTTTTACTTACTTTTTTTCCACATACAGGACATTTTATTAATGTCATAATTCATCACTCCTTAAATTTATATCATTATCATGTATAAAAGCAATATTTTATTTAGTTGAATCTTTAGCAAGCGTTACAACCCAAGCACTAAATTCAGTACCATTATCAGAACTTATAGTTTCATCACAATTCCATTTGTATTCTATTCCGTTTTTTATTATTTCATCATCTTCTTCATAAAGACAATTGTCATCAAGTTTATCCGCTATTTTCTTTGCCTCGTCATAATTTAATTTACTATCTAAAGATAAGAAAGCAGCTATCATCATTGACTGATATTCAGAACTAATAGTTTCTTCTGAAACAGTACCTATAACTGTTTTTATATATTTCTTATTTCCTATGAAGTAAAAACCTATAGGTTCGTCATCTACATAAACTCTTACACTACTATCATCTTTTTCAAATGTAAGATCAGAAAGATTTTCATTTTTAGATACAACAGATTCTAATCTATTTTTAAAATCAGCTGTTTTTACTTTTCTGGATGATGAAAATGCTATTATCACACACACAACAATAATTATTGTAGCAATACATAATATAGTTTTCTTTTTCTTTTTTTCATCACTTTTTATTTTTTTAATTATTTCTTTTAATTCTTTTTTCTTATTATTTATGATTTCTAATGTATTTTGTGTTTTTATAGGTTCCCCACACTTTGGACATTTCTTTGCATTCTCACTTACCTTTTTTCCACATTTCGGACATTTTATTAACGCCATAACTCTTCACTCCTTATTATCTTAATTTTTAATAAAACTTATATAAATCCTCAAATAAATGTTCAAAATAAAAATTTTCTTTTTCTAATTCTGCATAAGAATAATTTTTATATTCTTCATACTTATACATAAAATTTTTAATTTTCTTTTCGGTTCCTTTTTGTAACAATACTTCATATATGGTTGAAAAAAAATTAAGTTGTAAATTGTCGGCAAATTTTTCTTTTGGTGAATTTACTATCTTCCTTAATATGTTTTCAGTTTTCAATAAATTTGTCATATCTTGTGTAAAACTTCACTCCTTTCAGAAAACTATCGTATAACTATTAATTATATGATATTAATTTGCCATAAATAAGACTAGATTCTCAATAGACGACTTTTTCATCTCATAAGTAGGATGAACATATAATTTTAAAGTAGTTTCTATTTGTGAATGGCCTAGAATTTCACTTAAAGTTTTAATATCCATATGTGATTCAATACAACGAGTTGCAAAAGTATGTCTTAAAGTATGAAATTTGTTTTGTTTTATATTACATTTTTTTAATACTCTTGAATAAAACGATTCAAAGAGTCTTGGATCATATAGTTTATTACTATTAGAAAGTAAAAAATAATCATCTTTATTTTTAAATTTATACAACAGGTTTATAAGAAAATCAGGTATAGGAATAATCCTATTAGATGTTTCACTTTTTGGTGTGCTTTCAATTAATATAGTTTTACCTTTTACATTTGGATTAGTATTTTTAATTCTTTGTATTGTTCTTTTTACTATTAATGACTTATTACTAAAATCTATATCTTCCCATTTAAGTCCACATACTTCTCCAACTCTAAGCCCTGTATATAAGCACAATAAAAGACAAATCTTTCTTATGTTTGGTTTGTCTTTTAGTATAGTTTCTAATATACTTTGTTCTTTCTTTGATAATACAAACATTGTTGTTTTAGGAATTTTAAGTTTTATATTGGAAATATCAATATAATCATTATATCCATTATTATAAGAATAATTAAGGCTAGATTTAATAATATATATAAGTTTTTTTCTAGTTGATACTGCAATATTATTTTCTAAATTATATAGTAAATTTTCTATATCTTTTCTTTCTAATTTATCTATTTTAATATTACCAATAGTATTATCTAAATAAGTATTTATTAAATTTTTATAATTTAATAGTGACTGTAATTTTAAATTAGTTTTGCTTTCAAGCCACAAATTTAAAATATAGTTATACGTTTTATACTTTTTATTCATTAAATTACCACCTCCAATTCATAATTTTAATGTTAAAAATCTAAAAATCAAATAAAAAAAATTCTATTTTCTTTTTTTAGTGTATATGGTATAATAAAGTTATATAGAAATTGTCGTAAAATTAATAGTTATACGTTAAAAATTAAGGAAATATATTGTAATTTTGTATATTTCTTTTTTGTATTTTTGACAAATTAGTAATATAAAGTTAGAATTTTATAAGCTCATTTCTACATCATCTTTTGCTTCTTTGTTATATTCATTTTCTTTCATGTAACTTGGAATATCAGCATAGTCAAATAACTCATCTTCTTTTGTTGTTCCTCTTGATATATCATATACATCGTCACTATCAAAAGTTTGATTGTCATAATAGTCTTTAATTTCTCCCGTTGTACGTTCTTTTGTCTTTTCATTACCTATTTGTAATAACTCCCTTAAAAATCTCTTTATTGCCTCAAATATGATAGTTATATAATCTCTTAATTGTTTATTTTCTTTTGTTAGGTTTTGATTCCTAGTCTTTAAAGATTTTACTTCTTTTTGTAAATTATTGTTCTCTTTTTCTAATGTTCTATGACTTTTTGTAAACGTATCTACTTCATTAAATAATTCTTCTACTTTAGGTTGGAACTCCATAGCATTTTTTGTTTCTTTTATCACTTTACTCATACTATCAAAAGTATCTTTTTCTACAAGTACGTGTTTCTTATC
>CANQHJ010000062.1 GCA_947623665.1 uncultured Bacilli bacterium | reverse complement strand
TTTACATAATAAAATTTAATTAAATTATAAATCTTATTTTTTAGGAGTTAAATCTCCACACTTATTCTACACTAACAATGATTATTATCTAATACTTCTATATGTACATTTATTCCTATTGCACATTGTACAGGTATTTTTTTAATAGGACTATTTTTGTATTCTTGATATGTTTTATTATCTTTTAATGTATAATCCATATAAATATGACTATCCTCAGATGATAAAAAGTCTCCTATTGCTTCTCCACATATTTCTCTTATTTTTTCTTCAAGATTCATAGTACTTTCCTCCTTTCGATTTGGTACTATAACAAAGAAGTTTTTTTATTACAAATCGTACTTTTTATTAATTCAAATAAAAAAGTAAGCAAAACTATTTTTTTGACTTATAGCATTTTTTATTTTGCTTACTTAAATATTTTGAAAAAGATAAAATTAAGAAATTTTAATTATTTTCATAATTTAGTTGTTTTAAATCATCTAAAACAAATTTACCATCTTTTCTAATTAGTTTATCATCAAAGTAAATTTCTCCTCCACCGAAGTCTTCTCTTTGTATTAATACCATATCCCAATGTATTGCGGATACATTACCATTATCACAGTCTGCATAACATTTTCCTGGTGTAAAATGCAGGCTTCCTAATATTTTTTCATCATATAATATATCTCCCATTGGAGTAAGTATTTTTGGATTAAAGCCTAAAGAGAATTCTCCTACATATCTTGCTCCTTCATCAGTATTAAATATTTCATTTAGCATATCATCATCTTCATCACATGTTGCTTTTATTATTTTTCCATTTTCAAATGTTAAAGATACATGATTGTAAACATTTCCTCTATAAGGACTTGGAGTATTATAAGTAATTGTACCATTTACACTATCTTTTACAGGTGCGGTATAAAGTTCTCCATCTGGGATATTTTTTTCTCCTGTACAAGGTATAGCAGGTAAATCTTTTATAGAAAAAGTTAAATCCGTACCAGGAGATATTATTCTTACTTTGTCTGTTTTTTCCATTAATTCTTTAAGAGGTAGGATATCTTTACTCATTTGTTCATAATCTACTGTCATTACATCCCAAGCAAAATCTTCAAATTCTCTGGTAGTCATTTTTGATTTATAAGCATCTACTTGAGAAGGATAATTTAGAAGTACCCACTCTCTTTCATTTATTCTTATATTATTAGCTTCTTCAAGTCTTTTTCCATATTCAATTAGATAATCTTTATTTACATTTTTATCTTCATAATCATTATAAGTATATCTTATATTTATAAAAGCATCCATCTCATCTACTTCTAGTATACTTTTCTTTTTTAAATAGTCTATTCTATCAACATTTGCCTTTTCATTTATTTTGGCATTTAATCTAGCATTTGTCTCTTCTAAATATACATGAGCACCTACATTATCTGCTTCATTTATAATTTTTTCTATAAACTCTTCTGCTTCATGTGGAAAGTTTATTTTTACTTTACTTCCTTTTTTTAATTTTAGAGAATAATTAACTATTGTGTGTGCTAGTCGCATCATTTTTTCTTCTTTCATTTGCACCATTCCTTTCTTTTTTACATAATATACACTAAAGGAAGTGTAGTTTATGTATCGATCTAATAATATTATACCAAATAATAGACCAGTTATGTACCCAAATAATAATTTTAATAAGCAAGATGATAGGTTTTTAGCACCTTTTTTAATTGGTGGTATTGCTGGGACTGCGTTAGGATATGGTATTGGAAATAATAACTACTATAACAGACCTGTTTATTATGCTCCATATCCACCATATCAATATGTACCATATAATAACAATAATTATTACTATTATTAAAAGCCACCTAAGGCTTTTTTATTATGCTGTTGTGGGAAGGGTTATTGTTACTGTTGTACCTTTATCTTTTTTGGAACTATACATCATATTACCACCATGAAGCTGGATAATCTCTCGAGACAAGCTCACTCCTAATCCACTACCTTTTCTTTTAGTAGTATAAAACATTTCTCCTATTCTATTTAAATCTTCATTATCTATACCTATTCCATTATCTTTAATTTTTATATAAGCAATATTATCTTTACAAAATGCCTCTATTTCTAAAATCATTTTTCTATTTTCATCTTGTGCCTCTACTGAATTTTTAAAAACATTTACTAATACTTGTTTTAATCTATTATAATCTGCCATCATATAAACTTCATCATCTGGTATGTTTATATTAGTTTTTATTTTATGTTTTTTAAGTAATGGTTTTACTGATGCAATAGTATCTTCTAAAAGTAAGTAAAGATCTATTTCATTTCTATCAATTTGTACTTTAGTACAATCTAGAAAATCATCCATTAGGGTAATTGTTCTTTCTATTTCGTTTTTTATTATGGGAATATATTTTTTTGTTTTTTCTGTATCATTATAATCTAACATATCCAAATATCCTTTACATACCGCAATTGGATTTTTTATTTCGTGAGTCATTTTAAATAGTGCATTCCTTAGTGTTTTTTCTTTTTTTAATTCATGGAAAGTATTATTTAAGCTTATACTACTTTCTCCTTTTAGTAATACATAAAATATTAAACATGTAAAAGACGAATATATACTCATTATGAAAAATATTTCTATTAGATTACTAATGTATGTATATTCTGGTCTTATAAATAAAAACATTTCTAGTGATATAAAGAATGATTTTATTCCTATAAAACTAGTTATTAGAAAATCACAACTTTTTCTTACATTTTTATAGTAATTATATATTATAAAATATATTAAATATTCTGATATCAAAAACCAAACGTTTATATTTAGTGCATAATTATAATAAATAATTAATATTATAGAAATTATAACTTGAGCAAATTTTCTATTTTTAAAATAACTAACAAGAAGTGGAATGTTGAAAAGTACCATTGGAAATATTGTTCCTATTCTAACTCCATATTTAATGCAAAAGTAAAGTGAAGAAAATAATGCAACTTCTAATAACCATCCTTTTTCTTTTAAATCTAAATTTTTAATATAAGTCTGATATATAAGGTATAAAGCAAGTGGAAATAATAAATATATTAGATTTAGTGAAAGACCTTCTAAAATATCCATAGGCATATATGCCTCCTTTCTTGTTTTAATTATATGACTTTTGTTTGTCGAAGTTTGTCGAAATATGGATATATTTGAAAAAAATTATCTAAAAAAGAAAAATACTGTCGATTTGACAGTACTTTTATCTTTTTAAATCATCAATATATTTTTTTATTTGTTGAGAGTTAGGTCCAAGAATAATTTTTAATTGATTATCTATTTCAACTATTCCTTTAGCACCTAATTTTTGGATACCTTCTTTATTTGCTTTTGTTACATCTTTTAAAGTAACTTTAAATCTTGATAAATTAGTTTCTGTATCGATAATATTATCTTTTCCACCTAAATATTCTACTAATTTATTAAAATCTATTTTTGCATCTTTTTTATTTGCTTTTAATATAGCAAGTAATATAACAAGTAAGATAGCTCCAATAATTATATATTCCCACATTTTCATCACCACTTTAATTATACATTAATTCTATGTAAAAATAAAGATGTTTTATATTTTTAAATCATCATTATTTAATTCATTATTTTTATCTAATAATAAATTTTCAAAAAACATTATTAGATATTTCATATCAGATTTTACACCTTTACTATAATTAGTATAATTTGCTCTTACTAACGCATTTCTAAAGTATTTTGAGTTATCTTTAAATAATTCATTATTGACTTTGAATCCCATACTAATTAAATACTTTTGAATAAAGATGGCTGTTGTTCTTGTATTTCCTTCTTGAAAAGGATGTATTTGCCAAATTCTAGATGTAAAATTACATATTCTATTTATTAATTCTTCTTCATTAAAATCAATATAATTTTGTTCTTTTTCTTCTTCAAAATCATACTTTAGAGTTTCTTCTATCATATCGTAAGATTGATAATTAATAGTATCATTATTTAAAATAGGTTCATCTTTAGTTATATTATATAATCTAAATGCACCAGGATTATATTTTTCTTTATCTAAATTACAAAATAATCTTTTATGATAATTTTTTAGTGTTAAATAATCAAATCTAAAAGATTTATTATTTAATATTTCATATATAGCAGTCGATACTTCATCTGCTTCTTCTTCTGAATCATCATCGTGATTATTTTTATTTTTTTGGTAATAAGAAATTATTTCTTCTCTAATTTGATTATATGTTTTTTTACCATTTATATGTTCTTGAGATAATTCAACCATGTATTTAGAAGGTTTTAGGCCATCTACTTCTTGAAGACCAAAGGCAATATTCCAATATAATTGTTTTACCTTAGGACTTTTTGTATCTTCTACTTTATCATAAGTAATTTCATCCATAAAATACCTCCTTCTATTAAGTAATTATACATATATATTATACCATACTTTATATAAAAACTCATCTAATATAATAACTTTTATTACTTTATCTTTTATCTTTTTTATTATTAATTCATATAATAATATAGGTATTCATAAGACAACATTGTAAGTATTTAGAATATCTTATATTAGAAATAAATAAAGAGGTGGATATTATGTCTAATAGTGAGTCATGTTGTTTAGCTAAAATTTTAAAAGTAATTGATATTTTACAAAAAAGACAAAAAGATTCTGATTGCTTTGATTTAGGATGTACTAAACCAATATTTGGACCAACACCTAATATAGTATGTTATAATACTAGACCTATAACTTTATACAATAAAGATAATAGTTTGCTTACTGTAAGTTATGATGGTGATAATACAAGTAGTATTTTTAGAGTTGAAGATGTGAGTGGATGTTGTGCAAAACTTAGAGTTTTAATTTTTAATAGTGATGATGCTACTTATACAAAAACAAATCAATTTGTAACTGTAAATTTAAAATGTTTCTGTGCTGTTAAGTGTCTTGAAGATGCTGTTGTAGACTGTTAAGAAAGGAGAATGTTTATGTGTGATAATGACAATAGTCAAAATGTAAATACTGGTTGTGAATGTCTAAATGATATTTTACAAACAATTATAATGCTTCAAAATCAAGATTTTGAGTGTGATGATTTTGGAGGATGTGATAAACCTTATTTAGGTCCTACTCCAAATGTTGTTTGTTATAATACTAGACCTATAAACTTATATAATTGTACAACTGGAACTTTATGGACTTTCCCATATACTTTAAATGGTACTAGTGGTACTTCTTCTGTATTTAGAGTAGAAAGTATTGATGAATGTTGTTGTACTTGTCGTGTTCTAGCACCTAATACTGATACTACTAATACTGAGAATCCATACGAAGCAACTAATGACTTTTTCACAATCAATTTAAATTGTGTTAGTGCAGTTAAGTGTTTGAATGATACTTATGTAGAACTTTGCTAAAAGAAAAAGGAAGATTTATTTAGTTCTTCCTTTTTTTGTTTGTTGCTTTTTTATTTCATCATCTAATTCATATTTATAATTTAAAAGTTCTATTAAATGTTCTTTTGAATCTTTTAGTTTATCTATTTTCTCTTTTCTTATTTGTCTTAGGCAACTTTCAAGTTCTTCGTTTTTAGTCATAGTATAGATAATATAATTATCTGGATTACGATAAAGTTCATTTTCAGGGGCAAATTTCTTTTCTAATATTTCTCCATCTTCTGTTAAAGTTTCCATTATTCTAACTTTATGATCTTCTCTTCCAGTTAGATTATAATTTCCTATTATTGCAACTGGTATGTCATCTATCTTACCTACTTGATATAAATATCCTGTTGTTTGATTTAACCTTTTAACTTCTTCTAAAGTGTATGTACCTTTTAGAGGTTCATACTCAATATAATCTCTTTTTAGTTCAAATACTATTTTTTCTTTTTGTGGTACTTTTTCTTCTTCTATTATTTCTTTTGGTTCTTCTTCTCTTGTTACAGTCTTTAAAAAACTTAATTTTTCTTTAGTACTTTTTTTATTTTTATATTCTTCTTTTTCTTTTTTATTTAATGGAATAAGATAATCATTTACATAACTTCTATAATCATCTTTTATGCTAGATATTAAAATACCACTATAAATCATATTTACTATTGGTACAGCTAAAGGTAGTGATGATACAAAAAATTCATAATCTTTCTCTTTTAGTTTTTCTTTAAACATACTTTTATAGTCTACTTTAAAACCTTTATCTGCAAGTTCTATTGTTTTATCTTTTACCATTTCTATTAATGGATGAATGCTTCCTAGTGTTGTTAATGTGAAAACTGATATTGGTATAATCATAGATACTCCCCCTTAAATTTCGGAGTATATTATACCATATAATTTACTTTTTTTAAAGCATTACTATTTTTTTAACTTCACTTAGAGGAATAGTGTCATTATCAAAAGTAATTAAATAATTATTACTCTTAGCAATCAAACTTGTTTCATATACTTTATTGTAGGTTTCTATTCTAAGTGGAATATTAAAAGAATATCCTATACCATTAAACACCTTATTTAATACTTCATCTATACTTTCTTCTTTTTTCTCTTCTGTTATATCTTCTTTAGATACATAGGCAATTTCTTTATTATTTTTTATTTTTTTATTTATCTGTTCATGATAAATTTTAGGTAATTTTTTCAAAAAAATCCCTCCTTTTATAATATTTTATGAATTTACTAAATAAATCTTACAATTTTTTGGTATAATATATAAACAAGGAGAAATATTATGAGGAGAAATAAAATTGATTTGAGTATTATAATTAGTGTTTTATTATTTGCTTTTATTAGCATACTTACTATTTATAGTGCCTCTACTTATATTTCTAAGTCTGTTGGGAACTTAGCTCTTAAACAACTTATGTGGTATATAGTTGGTTTTGGACTTGTAATGCTCATTGTTAAATTAAAGAATAAATTTATATATCAGTATACTTGGCTTTTGTATATTATCTGTAATGTTTTGCTTTTAGTTTTACTGATTTTTGCAACTCCAATTAATAATAGTAAATGTTGGTTTACTATTCCTGGTATTGGTAGTTTTCAACCGAGTGAGTTTATGAAAATAATTTTGATATTAACTTTTGGAATTATGATTGATAGGTTTAAAACTGATTATAAGAATCCTACTGTTAAAGAGGAATTTATATTTTTACTTAAAACTTTAGTTGTTTTACTTATTCCTTCTGTTTTAACATTTTTAGAACCAGATACTGGTGTTGTGATAATTTATTTTGTTATATATGTTTGTATGATGTTTTTATCAGGAATAAGACTTAGATGGTTTTTAATCGTAGGTGGAATTTTACTTGGAGTAATAACTGTTGTATTTGGTAGTTATTTTTTAAATAAAGATTTGTTTATAAGTATGTTTGGTACTAATTTATTTTATAGACTAGAGAGAGTATTTTCTTGGGGTGAAGGAAGTGGATTACAACTTGAGAATGCTCTGGCGGCAATTGGTTCGGCTGGATTTTTTGGATATGGATTTAATAATACTCCTATTTATTTTCCAGAGTCTGGGACTGATTTTATATTTGCAGTATTTGCATCTAACTTTGGATTACTTGGATCTTTCTTACTTATAAGTTTAATACTTTTCTTTGATATGAAACTTATAGGACTTTCTAAACAGAAGATAGATGCTACCGATAAGTATGTTATTATTGGATGTGTTGGAATGCTTTTATTTCAGCAAGTTCAAAATATAGGTATGACTGTTGGACTCTTTCCTATAACAGGTATTACTCTACCCTTTATAAGTTATGGTGGTTCTAGTCTACTTTCTTATATGGTTATAATAGGTATAATTATAAATATTATGATTGATAAACAAACTAGAAGACGTTACATGTAAAAAGGGGCTGAGTGGAAATGAATAATTTCTATTCAGTCTCTTTTTTGATTAAGAAAAATTAAAAAGCGTTAGAAA
>CANQHJ010000061.1 GCA_947623665.1 uncultured Bacilli bacterium | reverse complement strand
TTTTCTTTCTTTTCAAGCAAATAGATTTTTCTAATTTTTCTTTGACTCTTAAATATTGATCCTCATCTATATTATTATTTAATTTATCAATATAAATATCATCTAAATTAGAAATACACTTGTTTAGTTCATTAAGTATATTTTTCTTTTCTGTTTTTATCTTTATAGAATTATCAACCTTTAAAAGATTATCATTTAACCCATCTATTATTTTTTTCTTATCAATATATATTTTACACTCTTTTCTTATAGAATCAATTATAACTTTTTCTAAAATATCATAATTATTTGAATGTGTAGTACATATTTTCTTTTTTCTATAAGTTCTATAATAATTGCAAATAGTATAACATTTATTATCTTTACGTCTTCTTGGAGTAACAGATATTCTATGTCCACAATCTCCACAATACAAAAGTCCATCTAATAAATGATTTTCTTTCTTTTCAATCCTCCCTACATTTTTAGGTACTCTCTTTTGAACTTCAAAAAAAGTTTCTCTATCTATTATTGGCTCATGCATATTTTCAACAACTATATAATTTTTAGGATTATTTCTAATAACTTTCTTAACTTTATAATTAATCTTATTTCTCTTATTTTGAACCATATCTCCTATATACATTCTGTTTGTCAATATATCTCGTATAGTTTTAGCATTCCATACACCATAATTTAACTTATAATTATTCTTCCATTCAAAACTATAATATTGTGCAGGAGTCTTTACTTTTTCTTCAGTTAACTTGAGTGCTATTTTATAAAAAGAAAGCCCAGATAAAGACATATCAAATATTCTTCTAACAACTTCTGCTTGTTCTTTATTAATAACTAAATGATTTTTGTCTTTGGAATCTCTCATATAACCAAAAGGACATCTACTACCAACAAACTTACCCTCTTTCTGCTTAGCTCTAAGACTACTTCTAATCTTTTTAGAAATATCTTTGGCATACATATCATTCATAACAGCTTTAAAAGGTGCAATATCATTATTAGATCCATCAATTAAAGTATCTATATTATCAACAACTGCAACATATCTTACATTATGTTCTGGAAAATATTTTTCCACAAATTCTCCAGTACCAATATAATCTCTACCAAGTCTTGATAAATCTTTAGTGATAACCATATTAATTCTACCCACTTCTATATCATTTAATAATCTATTAAATTCTGGTCTATTAAAGTTAGTTCCACTAAAACCATCATCTATATAAATATCTACAAGTCTATAATTATTTTCTTTAACATATTGTAACAATAAACTTCTTTGATTAGTAATACTTTCACTTTCTTGTTTTTTATCTTCATCTTCTCTTGAAAGACGTATATAAATGCCAACATTATATACATCATTTACATTATTTATATTAAAACTCACTTTTTGACTCCTTATATGAAGATAAATTAGCAAGTAATTTATTTTTATTATTTTTAAAAACTAAATTAAAGTTTATTTCTTTTTTTAAAGTTTTTAATAAAACATCATTTATAGTATCTTTACTATCATTATTATAAATAAAATTAATTTTATAATTACTCATAAGTTTTAATCACCTTACTAAAACTTATTACATAAAAATTAAATTTAGAAATACTAATTATAGAATCACTCAAACTAAAAAAACAAAGATTTTAATCTTTATTTTCATTTTCATCAGATGATTGACTATTTTTATTTTCTGATCGATCAGAAGATTCAAATAAGTTTCTTTCATCAATAGGTGGTAGAGTATCAGAACTAATTTTAATTTCTTGAAGTTTATTATCATCAGATCTTTTTTTTGTTTCTACTAAATCACTCATAATTCCTCCTTACAAAACTATCAAAATTACTATGCCAAATGCAAAAACAAGTATCAAAAAAGCATATATAAAAGCCGAAGATATCATTAAATCTATTTGACGTTTTTTATTATTTTTTTCTAATTTACTACACATTTCTGAAAAATCATTTATATTTTGATCATAGAAATATTCCATAGTAGGATATTCTTTTAGATTTTTATTTATATGTTCAACAAGTTCTTTTCCACTTTTTCTATATTTCTTCTTATATAACCATCTAGCCTTGAAAGAAAATAAAATACTTATAAGCAAAAAAGATATTAAAATAATACTAAATATAGAAATAATTAACGATAAATCATGTAACCTGTCTAACAATTCAAACGTTATATTTAATATTGCTACAAGTAGTATAGAGACTACAGTCAAATTAGAATTGCTATGTTCTAAAAGATACTTTTCTCTATCATTTTCTATATCTAATGAACTTTCAGAGTATAAATATATTTGTTTCTTAATTTTTTCGATACTCATTGAATTATTTTCATTTTCCTTATTTTTATTTTTTCTTTCTTTACTCATTTAATATATCCCCCATAAAATAAATAAGATAATTACAATCTAACAATATAATTGTAACATAAAAAGAAAATTTTTCCCAAATTTTCTTTATTTTACACTATACTTAATCTAACAAAAATTATCAAACATGAGGTACTTCATGCATAATTGTTCTATGAACTTCTCTTTCTTGCACAGGTTCAACTATTGGACTACTCATACAACCACCTTGCATTGGCATAGAATTACTCTCAACATTCATATTTACCTCTTGTTCAACAGTGTTGTTGTTACCATAGATATTGCTTGTCATATCATTATCTATAGTATTAGCCATAAAATTATTTGGCATTTGATCAAACATGCTTATTCCTCCTATCTAGATTATTCTATTCACTAAATAGGTATTGTGCATATATGTTTTGCCCAACTATTTATCATTAATACTTGCTTTTACAAATGAATCAAATAATGGATGAGGTCTTGTAGGACGACTCTTAAACTCTGGATGAAATTGACTTGCAATAAAATGAGGATGATCTTTTATCTCAATTATCTCAACTAAATTAGTCTCTGGATTAATTCCAGAAAAAGTAATTCCATTCTTTTCTAATACACTTAAATACTTATTATTAAACTCATAACGATGACGATGTCTTTCAAGTATCATATCAGAATTATAAATTTTATGTGCTAAAGTATTTTTCTTTAACTTACATTCATAATTTCCTAAACGAAGAGTACCACCTTTATTAATAACATTCTTTTGATCAGTCATTAAATCAATAATAGGATTTTTACACATTTCGTCAAATTCAGTAGATGAAGCATCTTCTATTTTACAAACATTTCTTGCAAATTCAATTACTGCAACTTGAAGTCCTAAACAAATTCCTAAAAAAGGAACTTTATTTTCTCTTGCATACTTACATGCTCTTATTTTTCCTTCAATTCCACGATTTCCAAAACCACCAGGAATAAGTATTCCATCACAATCTTTTAAAACACTCTTAACATCATCTATTTTTTCTAATTCTTCAGAATCAATCCATTTAATATTAACTTTTGATTTATATTTATATCCAGCATGTTTTAAAGCTTCCATTACAGAAAGATAAGCATCATGAAGACCAACATATTTACCAACAAGTCCAATAGTAACTTCTTTCTTTAAAGACTCAACATCTTCAATAAGTTTTTTCCACACACTTAAATCTATTTTTTTCTTAGGTAATTTTAATTTTCTAACAACAATTTCATCTACATTTTGTTCATAAAACTTTATTGGTATTTGATAAATATTTTTTACATCTACTGCATCAATAACATTTTCCTTTGGTATATCACAGAATAAACTAATTTTATTTTTCATGGCATCTTCTAAAACTATAGGTGTACGACATACTAACATATCAGGTCTAATACCAAGACGTCTAAGTTCCATAACAGAATGTTGTGTTGGTTTAGTCTTTAATTCATCTGATCCATAAATATAGGGAATTAACGTAGTATGTACAAAGAAAGTATTATTAGGATCTTGTTCAGATTGAATTTGTCTTAAAGCCTCTAAAAATGCAATAGACTCAATATCTCCAATTGTTCCTCCAATTTCAGTAATAACAACATCAGCACCACTACTACTACCAGCCTCATATACTTTACTCTTAATTTCATTAGTGATATGAGGAACTATTTGTACAGTACCACCTAAATAATCTCCTCTTCTTTCCTTTTCAATAACAGAAGAATAAATTTTACCTGTAGTAATATTAGAAGTATAATTTAACTCTTCATCAATAAATCTTTCATAATGACCTAAATCAAGATCAGTCTCACTACCATCTGCAGTTACAAAAACCTCTCCATGTTGAAAAGGAGACATAGTACCAGGATCAACATTAACATAAGGATCAAATTTTTGCATAAATACTTTAAAACCACGTGATTTTAAAAGTAGAGCTATACTAGATGCAGTAATACCTTTTCCTAACCCAGAAACTACTCCACCAGTTACAAAAACATATTTAGTCATAATTTTACCTCCCAAACAAACTAAAAACCGACTCACGAGAGGTTACTCGCAAATCGGTGTGCTCTATTCCATTATATCACAAATATTTTTTATGTCTAGACGTTTATAATTTTTCTTTTACTTTTTACCTTCTGCTCATATTCCAAATACTCACAATTTGAAACTTTATAATTACTATAATCTCCATCTAAAGGTTCACCTTCAAAAAAACATCTTGCATATATACAAACCCCACCATGAGTAACTACTAACACGTTTTTATCCTTATAGTTTTTAGTAATATCCAAAAAGAAATCTTCTATTCTATTCCTAAAATCATTTATATTTTCAATTCTATTTTCACTAGGATCATTAAAATCTATTTTTCCTTCAATTTCAGTTTTTAATTTTCCTTCGAAATCACCATTACTTCTTTCCATTAGTCTATCATCAACTATTATATCTTGATCAGTTAGAATTTGTGCTGTCTCATATGCTCTTTTTAAAGGACTAGAAAAAACTACATCAAACTTTTTATTATTTATTTTACTAGCAATTTCTCTTGCCTGCATTATTCCAACTTCATTTAAATGAGTATCACATCTGCCTTGATATCTTCCTTCAACATTCCAATCCGTTTGTCCATGTCTTACTATACAAATCATTTTATAAAATACCTTTCAAATAACTCATTCCAATAAACAAAGTTGAAGGAAAAGTCCTATCTTTTTTCATATATTCTAAAACTTCTTCAATAGGAACAATAACTATATCTATAAACTCATCATCATCTAAATCTTGTTCTTTAACTATTTTACAACCTCTAGCTAAAAAGTAATAATGCTTTCCACTACTATTAGCAGAATTAACATAAATACTACCTAACTTCTCTATACTTTTAGCCTCTACTCCAGTCTCTTCCAAAAGTTCACGTTTGGCAGCATCCAAAACATTATCTTCATCTTTATCAACCATTCCACCTGGAAAAGATACTTCTACTGTATCATCAGTAAATACTCTAGGTTGAATAGTTAAGATAACCTCATTATTATCTGTAAGAGGAACAATTATAGATGCATCTCCATTACCACCATTTTTAATAATTTTATTTCTTTCTATAACTTTTCCATTTCTTAAAGTACAACGATAATTCTCAGAACTTATAAAATTATCATTTTCACACTTTTCTTTTTTTACACATTCATATTTCCCACATGCTAATTTTAACTTTTCTTCTAACTTAGACATAAATACCTCCTAAAAAGGTAATTTCATATTACCTTTTGCAAACTGTTTCATCATTTTTTTCATTTGATCAAATTGTGTTAATAATTTATTTACTTCTTGAACTGAAGTACCACTACCACGAGCAATTCTAGTTTTACGACTTGATTTAATAATTGCTGGATTACGTCTTTCCTCAGGTGTCATAGATAAAACTATTGCCTCGATTCTAGCCATTTGTTTTGGATCAATCTTAACATTATTAAGACCCATCTTCTTAGCACCTGGAAGTAATTTAAGTAAATTCTCAAGAGGTCCTAATTTTTTCATTTGATTCATAGTAGATAAAAAGTCTTCCAAATCAAACTTACCTTGCTGCATTCTCTTTGCAGTCTTTTCTGCTGCTTTTTCATCTATTGCCTCAGTTGCCTTTTCAACAAGAGATATAACATCTCCCATACCAAGTATTCTACCAGCCATTCTTTCAGGATCAAAACTATCAAGCCCATCCATTTTTTCACTTACACCGATAAATTTAATTGGAACATTAGTAAGATGACGAACAGAAAGAGCAACTCCACCTCTAGTATCTCCATCTAATTTAGTAAGTATTACTCCAGTCAAATCTAAATTATTGTTAAATCCTTCTATAACATTAATAGCATCCTGTCCCATCATGGCATCTATTACAAGTAAAACTTCTTCAGGATTAACTGCCTCTTTTACATTTTTAAGTTCCTTCATTAACTCTTCATCAATATGTAAACGTCCAGCTGTATCTATTAATACATAATCAAATCCATTCTCTTTAGCATATTTAACTGCATTTTTAGAGATCTCAACAGGATCTTTCTTACCCTCTTCATAAACTTCTATATTAAGTTCTTTTCCAATAGTTTTAAGTTGATCGATTGCTGCTGGACGATAAACATCACAAGCAACTAAAAGAGGTTTTTTACTATGCTTTTTACGAAGAAATAAAGACAACTTACCAATAGTAGTAGTCTTACCTGAACCTTGAAGTCCCACTAACATTAAAACAGCAGGATTACCATTTAAATTAAGAGGCTTACTTTCTCCACCTAATAACTCAGTAAGTTCATCTTTTACAATTTTAACAAATAAATCTCCAGGATTAATACTAGTCTTAACTTCTTCTCCTAAAGCTTTCTCTTTAACTGAACTAGTAAACTCTTTTACAACTTTATAGTTAACATCAGCCTCTAATAAAGCAAGACGAATTTCTCTCATAGCTTGATCTATATTTTCTTCAGTAATTTTCCCATAACCTTTAATCTTATGAATAGCACCTTGTAATCTATCTCCTAAACTTTCAAACATTAATACCACCTCTACATAAAATTATACTTTAATATCAAAAATAAGTAAACAAAAAGACTTTAGTTTAACATGCACTAAAAGTATAAAAAAAGCTATTCAATTAAGAATAACATTTTATCACATTTTTTTATGCTCATCATTTCTAACCACTTTTTCTGATATTACAAGTTTTTCACATAATTCTTTTGGCATTGGACTTAAAGCAAATGAATCACCAACAAAATTCTTTAAAGCAGTTACTTTTTTTAATGCATCTTCTTTATCTTTTATAGGTAAATTTTTCCCCAACCCTTCTAATTGTGGATATTTATCTACAATATATTCTTCCATTATATTATAATTTTTTTGATTATCAAATTCAACTTGTTCAACCGAATTTTTTGTAAGATATCCAATTAAATCATCAGTATTTTTCATATCATCAAATGGTTTTCTAGCAATTATTACAAGAATAGTAGCTAAATCAAATTCTCTTTCAGATAGATCATTTAACTTTTTTCTTTCTGCCATATCAGCTATTACTTCGGCCTCAACATTATCATAAACTTCTCTCATCTTTGTCATCTTATCACACACTTCTCTTGGCATTGGCTCAAGAACTACTGTATCACCAAATTCATCTTTTAAAGCTTTTACACCTTTTTCTAAATCATTTCCATATAAATTTTTAAACTTATCTTTATCAATATCTTTCAATTGTGGATATTTTGATATAATATAGTTTCTCATAACTTCTAAATTATTTTGATTAGCAAATATTGATAACAAAACTTTATCATTAGGATCTTGATTTTTAATAAGAAAAAATAACAAATCTAACACATCTTCATTTTTATCACAAACATCTGGCATTCCAGTAGTTATTGATAACACACATCCTAAGTCAAATTCTTTTTTATTTTCTTCCGAAATATCTTTCATAATAAATCTCCTCCATACTAATTAAAATTATATTATAAAACAAAAATTATGTAAATATTTTATATATTTGAGTTTCGGTTTTTTACGAATAATTTTAATTAATTTTTATCTTAATTTAAATCTTTGATACTTTTTTAATAAA
>CANQHJ010000060.1 GCA_947623665.1 uncultured Bacilli bacterium | reverse complement strand
TATTTTAAGAATACATCAACAAAAAACATAAACAATACCATCAAATATAATGTAAGTGCTATTTGTTTAGTTAGTACTAAAAAACTAAGACCTAAAGATAAAGCTATTAAACTAAAGTTTTCAAGTGGATTTTTAGAAAGTATTATATGAACAATTAAATATGAAACTACTACAGTCATAACATAATCATTATAAATACTATGTATTACTCCTTCATCAAAAAGTAAAAACGTTAAAAAAGATATTCCCATTACAAATATAGTCTTTATAAGTATATTCTTTTTATCAAATTTTCCAATATAATCTAATGCTGGTAAGAATAATACAAAACAAGATAAACGAACAAAACCTATTAATCTAGATTCATTATATCCTCCTATTAAATGAGAAAAAAACAATTCTAAAAGTTGCACAATAGGTGGATAATCTTTATGTACCATTAAAGTAGAAACTGGAGCAGAATATAACTTATCAATTCTAAACATCTCTTTAACCATCATACCCCAATGAGAAAAATCATCCCAAGCAGTAAAAGTTCTATTTAAATCAAAAATACATATTACTATGTATGCTATTAAAAAAGCATAAAAACCAGTTGAAAAGAAATTTTCTTTTAAAGTAGTAAATTTTTTATTCTTTACTTTCATATAAATTAAAGCTATTATAAACAAAATTGCAAATAAAATATTTACAACAAAACCTACTTTAAACGTACGAAATATTACTTGACTAAAAAAATATACAAATGCATTAATCATCATTGTAACAGGTAAACATTTACCAAAACTTTTCTTAGATATTAACACCAATAATCCATTTGCTAAAATAAAATATATTATTGGAAATAAAAAACTCATATTATCATTCCTTTCTTTTAATAACTCGTAAATTTAAGAGTATGTATCCAATTATTATATTTATCTCTAATTTTTTTAGATATTTTTCTATTATAAATAAATTTAAAAATAATTTGCCTTAACCACTCAACTAAAGCACATACAACAAATATTAAAATTGTAACTCCCAAAATATATAATATAAATCTAGAAGAATATATAGGTTTCCCTTTTACACCAAGAAAATCATAAAGATTTTGAGACATATACATATTATCATGTAAAAGATAAATTCCTAAAGTTAAAGATGATACTTTATTTATAAATTTACTTTTTAAATTAAATGTTCCAAACAAAGCAAAGAAAGCAACAGATTGTATAACAACAAATGGATTAGAATAATACCAATAACCAGAAGATACACGTATATAAATATCTCTAAATATCAAATTCAAATCCCTACAAACATAACTTGTAAATAATATTGATACATTAAATATAATACACATAATACATATAGAAATCAATATAACTTGAAATAATTGCTTAGAACATTTCTTAAATAAATAACTTTTATCTAAAGGATAAAACCTTAAATAAGCACCTATAAGATACATAAATACCATATTATATAAATTAAGACCATTATTATCAAATTCTTCCATTCCCACTAAATATGGTATCAAAGACAATATAACAAAAAGTGTAAGCAATAATTTCGTAAATTCACCTTTACTCATATTATTAATTAACTTATTTATAAAAGGTGTTAAAAAATATAAAAATATATATGTCTTAATAAACCAATACTGTCTAATATTAAAAAAAGATACTTCCTTTATTATTTGTAAATAATTTAAAGTAATAACCCCTAAAGGTATCAAAATTAATAATACAAGTATTTTATAAAATAAACTAGCATTAACAAGCCTCCATACCTTAGAAAATTTAAAACTACTCTTACATTGAAAATAACCTGTAATTAAAATAAAACTATTAACATGAACAATAGTAATACATTTTATAAATAAAGCAAGAGCCGATACAGTTCCAAAAGAATTCTCCATTACTTTACCATGAAGTATAACATGAAATAAAATAATATAAAACATTGCAACTATCCTTAATAACTCATAATTAGAATTTCTTACACTCTTATTCATACCTAATTCCCCCGAATCATATCACATATCTTATATATCAATTATAGTATAAAAAGTCATAATATGTAAAGAAAAAAGCAGAATATTCTACTTTAAATTATTATTATTTTCTGATTTAGAATAAAATTTATTAATAAATTTAGCTATCCCTTTAGGCCAAAATTTCTTAAACATTTCTAAATCTTCCTTAGTTCTTATATTATCATTTATAATTTCTGTTGTAGTTGATTCTTCATGTATTCTATGTCCCATAACCTTCTTAGGTATAAATATAAAATTACCTTTTAATTTAGATAACTTCTCCCAAGCATACCAATCTACATCACACTTCATATTACTTTTAAATTTATCTCTAGGAGTATTACTTCTTACAAAAGTAACAGTTGGACAACTAATAGCACTCCCAAACCTCAAAACATTTCTTTTCATAAATTTAAACCCTGATAAACTTTTAATCCTAAGAGATAAAAGCAATACTCTTTTAATTTTTAAATTAATATTACTCTCTTCTTTCTTATTATTTTTTATCTCATAATAATCAGTAAATATAATACTTGCTTTTGGATATTTTTTATAAGCATTAATTACTTCTTCTGCATACGTAAAATCATATATATCATCTTGATGTGCAATAGTAACAAGTTCTGTATCTACACAATTAGTTGCAAAATCAAAATCATAGCCAATACCTTTTCTCTCTTTATTAATAATAACATCTAAATTATATTTATCAGCCATCTTACTAATATAATCATTTGGAGTTGATGTTGCAACCACTACATTAGTCTTAACACTTTGATTTAAAACAGACTTTATACACTCTTCTAACATCAAAGACTCTTTATATGCCAAAACTACAAAAGTATGCACTTTCTTCAAAATAATCACCTACTTCTAACTATTACTGTTATCTCTTTTCTTCAAATATATATTAATATATATTTTATATAAATTTGTATAAAATATATTAATTAAAGTTAATCTTTTCATAAACCCTATTAACCAACCAGAAGTATAAACATCCAAAAATAATTTTTTAGGATGACACAAATAATAAGATAATTTCTTAGGTTTTGCTAAATATATAATATCATCTTCTAAAAATTTAAAATCTCCAAACTTCTCTACATCTCTAAGTTTAGGATAATAAGCAAACTTCTGCATATTATAAAAACAAATTCTTGAATCAATATCTAACAAATATTTTAAATCAGAATTATTAAAGTCTCTAATAAATTGTAATGCTCCTTCTTGTATTTCTTCATATGATTTTTTCTCAATACCCTCATCGAATTCATAATCAAGTAATACAGGCTTGATTTTACCATTATCATTTTTATATTTTTTAACTGAACCATGAGGTGCTAAAAACATACTTTCAAAAATAGAATTTATTACTTTTAAACACAAATAAATATCTCTATTGTTTTTATCATCAAATAAAAATCCATGCATATTTATTTTTCCAATATTTTTACTTTCAGGAAGTACTCCAACATAAAATCCCTCTATATTAGTTTTATCTTTTTTATAGTTTACAATATTATTAAATGCCCTTTGCATATTTCCATTCCATCCAATATCTACAATAGAAACATCTCCACTAAATCCTTCCTGTCTCATATAAAGGAGTAAATTCTCTAACTCTTTTTTTGAATTACTATGAATAACAGGTTTAATATCATTAAATAACTTTGTAAAATCATCTTTAAAAAGATCTTCATACTTTATATTATCATCAACGCTATAACCATGTTTAATAACTATATCTTTATAATCACTCTCTTCCAAACCAAGTTTCCTAAATAAATTACCAACCTTAATATAATCTCTAATATATAACTTATCAGTCATACCTTTTAAATCTTCTTCCATAAATAAAGTTGGAATAATTAAAGCCCTTCTAGAAGCATAAAAATATGTACTATCTTTTTTTTCTAAAATATTAAAAGCCTTAGAAATTAAATAACCATCTCTTGAAAGAAAAAATATTTTATCTGTTTTTATATTATTCTGTAACCATTTAGAAAATCCATAAAGTATTGGACCAAAAGTCTCATAACCCATTCTTTCATAATAAGACTTACTTAAATCAATATTATTAGAAATAAACTTCTCTAACATATAATAATTATAATCCTTAACTCTTTTATTATAAAACATTACCTCTTTTTTATTTTTTACACGTTGTACTTTAATTCTTTTAAACTTAGGTATTAAATAATCACTTATAACATTATCTCCAATATGAATTAAATCATTACTAGATATATTTAAATCCTTAATTATAAAATCATACATACTACCATTACTTTTTCTTTTTTGATACAAAGAAGATAAATATAATTTCTCATACTTGGTAATACCACATTTTTTTAATATTTTATTAATTGTATCTAAATCTAAATACATATCAGATGTAATAATTATTTTTTTATTATTTTCAATTAACTCTCTATAAAGTTCAATATATTTTTTATTAGGAACACATAAATTAATTTCTACTTCTTTTTCAATTTTACATAATTTCTTACATACATCTTTATCATAATAATTTTCTAACTCTTTATAAAAATCTTCTATTAAAGTCTCTAATTTTTCATCCTTTAAAGACGCATCTTTTTGAGCTTTTATTCTATTAGTACTAAAATCACTTATCTTATCTTTATAAATAGAATTATACTTTTCTTCTACTACTTTAAATACATCAGTTGGCTTCATAACATTTCTTACTACTAGAGTATCAAAAATATCAAAAGATATATATTTAAAATTTTTATAAATCAAATTCATATAAAGTCTCCTCTTTTATAATTTTCCTATAATAAATACTAACCTCAAAGCTATCTCTTCACTTAATTTAGTTCTAAGTCTATGTGGATAAAAAATTTTTTTAAAGTAATTAGTAAAATTATCAATAGTAAAAATATCTAACATTTTTTTATCTTCTTCACTTAATCTATCTCCAAATATTTCTTTATACTCTACTAAAATATTCTTTAAAGTAATCAAATTATCGTTATCACCAAAAAATCTTTTAATTCTCCAAATAAATAAACTAAATTTATTATGATTAGAATAAGTAACAGCACTCTCTTGTCTTCTATATTTAACAGAAGACTCATTACTATATAAAAATCTTCCTACACCAGCAGCCACTTGAGCAAACCAACTATCATGATAATAAATATGTTTAGGCATATTATTAAAAACTACATCATATAATCTTTTATTAAAAGTTATATTAAATCCTAAAGGCCAGAAATCATAAATAAGATTTCTAAGTTTTATATTTTTAAAAACTTTAAAAGAGTGATGAACAAATTCTAATTTTTCAGTACAAAAATCATATGCTCCAAAATGCAATGTTGGAATATCTTTATTGCTTTCATTTTCTATTTTCTTAACTGCATTTTCTATCTTTTCAGGTAACCACACATCATCTTGATCACAAAAGCAATAATAATCTCCATCTTTTGCTTTTCTTAAAAGTTCTATAAAACAATCAGGACATCCTAAATTTTTACCTTCATTAGGCACAATAATAATCTTTCTACCCTTAACTTTTTTCTTAGAATACTCTTCAATTATTTTAACAGTATTATCACTACTACAATCATCCCTAGTATATATTTCTATCAAAGGATAAGTTTGATTATAAAGACTATCCAACAACTCTCTTAAATACTTTTCCCCATTATATGTAGGCAAAATAACAACTACTTTTTTCATTATTTTCTATCCCCCTTAAATTTATACCTTCTATAAATCATCACAAATATTATTATATATAAAACAAGTAAAAATAACATTGATAAAAAATAAGTATAGACTGCTCCATCAATTGCATATTTATTAACCATAAAATGAGATGTAAAATATGTAAAAATAGAAACTATTATAAAAACAACAAGTTGAGAAAAAGTAGATCTCATTGTAATAAGTGAAGTAGATAAAATGACTGTTATTTCATACAAAGTTGCCCCTACTATTACTATTAATAAATCTGTTAAATATTTACTTAGATTAATACCATATAAAATGTTTAATGCAAAAACACCAAAAAGATATATAAATATTAATGATAATATCCCAAGTACAATTATTGCACAAGATAACATAATAGTCATCTTTAAAAATTTGCTTTTATTCTCCTTTAAACTATTTTTTAAAGGAAGTAAAAAAGGTTGTAAAACAAATTGCCCTAATACTACAATAACAGTTGCAGGCATTATAATTATTCCAAAAATTGTTTGACTCTCATTTGATAATGTTACATCAATAACATACTTAGATGCATTAATAACATATTGTGTTAAAAACACAAAAGCAAAAGCAGAAAATCCATAAATAATAGTCTTTTTAACTGGATAAAAATTAAACTTATCCAACTTAAATTTTAATTTCTTCAAATTATTAAAATCATATAACCAAATAACCATAAAATTAACAATAACTATACTAATAATAGATATAGATAAATTTCTAGTCAAAATATCTACAATAACAAATAACAACAAACTAATAATAGCTTTTAAAAATAAAGATATACCCACTTTATAAAGTTCATTATTCTCTTGAACAATAGCATAAATACCTTCACTAAATGCTTCCATTGCTTTAAAAATAGTAAGTTCCATAATAATTAATATTTTTACAAAATCATATCCTCTTATTAAACAAAAAGCTAAACCAACAACAAGCATAACTAAACAAGTAAATATTTTACTATAAATATAATCACTATCACTAATTTCTAAATCATCATCAGTTACTTGATAAGTTCTTCCTGAATATATTCCAATAATATATAAAAGACAAGCTGTTGAAAATGCAAATGTAAAAACACCTGCCGAATCAACACCATTAATCCTAGTAACTATAATCATAAAAAATAAAGAATTAAAAGTACAAAAAGTACTTCCTATTATATTCCAAATAAAATTTTTCTTCATTAAATCACTTTTCATAATTACCTCACTAAAAATATTATACCAAAAAAAGATATACAAATATATATCTTTTATAATACTTTTACTAATTTAACATTATTATTATCATTTTCAATTTTATATAAATTAGTATTTTTTATATCATCATCTGGAAAAAGAAAACTATATTTTGAAATAAACTTTTCATCAACAGAAATCAAATATAAATAATCATATTGCAACATATAATCTTTAATTTTCTCATCAAAATACTTCTTATAATCTTTAATTTTAGTAACTGGTAAATTATATTTCTTTAAATTAGTAACTCTAGGATTCATATAATATTTTATATAAAATTGATAACCACCATTAGAATTTTGTGCTATTAAAAAGATTTTAGAATTTTCTTTAGTCTTTTTACTTATATTATTAGCATGTTTTTCAAAAGAACTTGGAGCCTTTGATGATAAACTTGGAATACAATTAACAATTTTACCTGGACTTTGAATAAGAAATAAAACTAAGAATATTATAAATATATTTCTTATAGATTTAACTTTTTTATTATCAACAAAAATAAATAACATAATAATTATAGACATACATATCAAAATATAAGTATCAATATATCTATCAAAAGAAGCCAGTCTAGGACCTTCTATTGGTCCAAAAGAAAATACATAAGTAACAAGCATTACAAAGGCATAACCAACAAGACCAATAGAAAGAGTAACTGCTAAAAAGAAAAGTTCTTTTTTATGAAAATACTTCTTACCATACATCCAAATTAAATATAACAATAATATTGCTACAGCAAAACATTGTATATATGATAGCTTAATCATATCAGATGTAGTTAAATTAGCCATCTTAATAGCACCCATATAATTAGATGCAGCCTCTATTTGATATTTTTTACCACCTGTTCCATGAAGAACTGAAGAAAGTTCCCCAAGTTTTATATCAGAAAGCTTAAACTGTTGATCTAAATCTAATTTATCAACATACATTCCCCAACCCTTCCATAATAGTAAAGGAACGACTATTAAAAGTAATATTACTTTTAATACCATATATATGGTATCTTTTTTAGAAAGTTTAAT
>CANQHJ010000059.1 GCA_947623665.1 uncultured Bacilli bacterium | reverse complement strand
TAGGAGGTAATAAGATAATGGAAGAATACAGAAAAGATATGGATAGTATATTAGAAGATGGGATAATTACATTAGAAGAACACGAAGAGATAGAAAGACATTTTAGAAGAGATGAGAGACTAGATGCTATGGCAGAAGGAGAGAAAAAAGGTGCAAAAGAAAAAAGTATAAATATAGCAAGAAATATGTTAAAAAACAATTTTTCTATAAATGATATACATATAGCAACCGGTTTATCTAAAAAACAAATCTCAAATATTATTGTACAATAATTAATATAAATAAAAAAATAATGATGCATTACTTATTATAAAAGAAGAGCATCTTTTTTTTACATTTAAAAATAAAATTTTCGTGGTATAATAAAAATAAGAAAGGGACAATATATTTATATTGTTTAAGGTGGTACAGATGGATAAATTTATAAAAAGGTTTATGGAGAATTTTGATGAGATAACAGACTATTATAATTATCTCGTTGATTTAACAAAGAATCATGAATACGTCGGTATCACAAACGAATGGTTAATAGATAATTATTATTTAATTGTTGAACATAAAAATATAATAATTCTTGAAAAAAAAGAGAAAAGTAAAAAACTATATAAAAATGAAAATGTTTATTACCTAATTCATGATATTGTTAGTAGATATAACTATAATATAAATATCACTAATTTAATAAAAGAATTAAATAAATATCAAAAAGAAACTAAAACTTATCTAAGTTATAACGAATTTGCTGCCATACCTATAGTTCTTTTATTTATATATACAGAAAAGTTAAATAAAATATGTAATTTAGAATATCAAAGATTACAAGATAAAAAGAAAATAGAAAAATTATTAGAAGGACTAGATAAACGGGAAAATATAAATATAAAAGATTTTCTAGATATTAATAATAGCGTAAATAATCGTACTAATTATATATTTGAAATTAATAATCAATTAAAAGAGTTTGGTGCAAAAAGCAACCAAGCATTTAGAGACTTAAATATTTTATTACAAAAACAAAATATTAGTATTAGAGAAATTTTAAATGATGAATACCAAAGAAGAATAGACTCTAATATTATTATTTCTAATATATTTAACAATTTAAAAGATTTTTACGACAATTATTCACTTGAAGAATTATTAAAGGGCGCAAACAACTGTGAAAAAAAATTACTTGGAGATAAAATATATACTAAAATGACACCAGAGACAAGAAATTTATATCGTAAAAAAATAATCAAAGATGCAAAACATAAACACATAAGTGAAATAGATTATATAGAAGATTTATTGAGGACATCAAATAGTGATAATTATCATATTGGAACACTTTTATTTAAACCTAAAAGAAATTCTTTTAAAGTATCAATTTATATTTTAAGTATTTTAATATCTTCTATTTTAATAACTTTATTATTTACAAATTATTTTATAGAAAATAAAATACTAGGTTTTATAATTTTAATAATACCAGTAAGTCAGTTAATAATTCAAATAATAAATCATTTATTAACAACCTTTATAGAACCTAAACCACTTTGTAAAATGGATTATTCAAAAGGAATTCCTGAAGATGCTGCAACTATGGTTGTTATAACTACATTAGCAGGAGATGCTAAAAAAGTAAAAGAAATGTTTTCAAAGCTAGAAACATATTATTTAGTAAATAAAAGTAATAATATTTACTTTTCACTTCTTGCTGATGCTAGTAGTAAGCCTAAAAAATATGTCGATGTAGATGAAGAAATAAAAGAAGCAGGATTAAAATACTCCAAAGAATTAAACGAAAAATATGGAAAAGAAATATTTCATTTTGCATATAGAAAAAGATTCTTCTCAAAAAGTGAAGATACATATTTAGGATGGGAAAGAAAACGTGGAGCACTTCTTCATTTTAGTCATTTACTTCGTGGAAAGATGACTGATAAAGATAAAGAAAAGTTTTTCTATGCCCAAACAATTGATAAAATAAAACAAGAAATAAAATATGTTATAACTCTAGATACAGATACAGAATTAGTATTAAATAGTGCACTTTTATTGGTTGGTGCTATGGATCATCCATTAAATAAACCAATATTAAATAAAGAAAAAAATAAAGTAGTATATGGATATGGATTACTACAACCTAGAGTTAGTGTTGATATAGAATCAACTAATTCATCAGTTTATGCCCAAGTATTTGCAGGTATTGGGGGATTTGATACTTATTCTGCAATAGTACCTCATGTTTATCAAGATTCATTTAATGAAGGAAGTTTTGTAGGAAAAGGAATATATAACTTAGAAGTTTTTGATGAAATTTTATATAATCGTTTTCCAGATAATTTAATATTAAGTCATGATTTATTAGAAGGTAATTACTTAAGATGTGGTTATGCCTCAGATATAGAATTAATTGATGGTTTCCCACCAAAATTTTTAACTGACGTAACACGTCAACATCGTTGGGCTAGAGGAGATGTCCAAATATTAAGTTGGCTAAAATTTAATGTTAAAAATCATAAAAATAAAACAGAAAAAAATCCAATAAATCTATTAGGCAAATATAAAATATTTGATAATATAGCTCGTATGTTTTTAATGCCTGCATTACTATTAATATTATTACTAGGATTTTTTATCGGAAAACTTCCAACATACGTTTATTTATTATTTGTATTATTTGATATAGCATTAGGAGTATTATTCTTTTTAAGAGAAAAACTATATAAAAAGAAAACTAACTTTTTAACACTATATTATAAAAATTTAATGTTTGGAGGGAAAGCACTATTACTTAGAACTTACATAGTATTCTCAACCATTCCATACTATGCTAAATTATATTTAGATGCTTTTTGTCGTAGTATTTATAGAATGTTTATAAGTCATAAAAATCTTCTTAATTGGATTTCAATGGAAGAAGCAGAAAGAAATGCAAAAACAGATATAACAAGTTATCTAAAAGATTTTATATTCAATATCTTATTAGGATTCGTTTTAATAGGATATGGTGCTTATCATATTAGTATTATACCATTATTAGTAGGAATTATCTTTGTATCAAGTCCATTTGTTTTATATAACGTAAGTAAAGATATAAAAGAAGACCTAACACCACTTAGTGATACTGATAATGATAATATAAAGAAAATGGCTTACAGAACTTGGATGTTCTTTAAAGATTCTATGAAAGAAGAATATGGATATTTAATGCCAGACAATTTCCAAGAAAACAGAGAAGAAAAATTAGACTTAAGAACTTCTCCAACCAACATTGGTTATTCTCTAACAAGCACAATTGCAGCATATGAATTAGAATTCATTACTTTAGATGAGGCAGTTGAGTTAATATCTAACATAATAAAAACAGTATCACATCTAGAAAAATGGCATGGTCATTTATATAACTGGTATGATATAAAAACAAAAAAAGCTATGAATCCAAGATTTATATCAACAATAGATTCTGGAAACTTTGTTGCTTGTTTAATAATTGTTAAAAACTTTTTAGAAGAAGTAGATGATATTGGAGTTAATTTTAAATTGAAAAAGAAAATTGAATCTATGATAAAAAACACTAATTTTAAAAAGTTATATACAAAGAAAAATGTCTTTTCAATTGGCTATGATGAAGCAGAAGGACATTTATCTATATACAATTATAATAAATTTGCAAGTGAATCACGTCTAACTAGTTTTATTGCAATCTGTAAAGGAGACGTATCAAGTAAACATTGGCTTTCACTTGATAAATCACTTACAACCTATAAAAATAGAAAAGGACTTATATCTTGGTCAGGAACATCATTTGAATATTTTATGCCATTTCTATTTATGAAAAATTACAAGAATACTTTACTAGATGAAACATATCATTTTGCTCATATGTGTCAAGTAGATTACATGGAAAGTGTTTCAAAAAAACTTCCTTGGGGAATTAGTGAAAGTGCATATAATGAATTAGATAATGCTCTAAATTACAAATATAGAAGTTTCTCTACTCCATATTTAAAAGCAAAAGAAGAAAGTGATGCTAGAATTGTTATCTCACCATATTCATCAATTATGGCTTTAGAATTATTTCCAAAAGATGTTTATCGTAATATTAAAAAATTTAGAAATCTTAATATGTATGATAAATATGGTTTTTATGAATCATATGATTATGACAATAAAGGAATAGTTAAAGCATACTTTGCTCACCATCAAGGAATGTGTCTTTTATCATTTGCAAACTATCTAACGGAAGGAAAACTAAAAGAATATTTTCATAGAGATATTTCTGTTAAGACATTTGAAATTTTATTAAAAGAAAAAGTTCAAGTAAAAACTAATATAGATATGAAAATGGCTAAATACAAAAAATACAATTATGATAAAGAACGTATTGAAAATGATATTAGAGTATTTAATTATGTTTCAGAAACTCCAGAGTTTGCAAGCATCTCTAATAAAAAATATTGCTTACTTATAAATGATAGAGGTACAGGATTTTCAAGATATAGAACTCAACAATTAAATAGATATAGAAAAATATCAGAACAAGACTATGGAATGTTTCTATACATAAAAGATATAGATAATGATTATGTTTGGTCTAATACATATGCACCAATAAATGTTAAACCAGAAAAATATGAAGTGATATTTGCTAGTGATAAAATAAAATACATTAGAAAAGATAATGGTATAATCACAACAACAGAAATTATAGTTACTCATAATCATCATGCGGAAATAAGAAAAATAACATTTAAAAATGAAAGTGAAGAAGCAAAACATTTAGAACTTACAACTTATACAGAGCCAATAATCTGTGAAAACGTAGATGATATATCTCATAAAGTATTCAATAATATGTTCCTACATTCAACATACAATAAAGATAATAATACTTTAATAATGAAGAGGACTTCTCGAGATAGCAATATCAGTAGTTATATAATAGAAAGACTTTTAATAGAAAACCCAAAAAGTGTCTACACTTATGAAACAGATAGATTTAACTTTATTGGAAGAGGTAACACTGTTTCAAATCCAAAAGCTCTTCATGAGGAATTAACAAATCATGTAGGAGATAATATTGAACCAATAATGTCTTTAAGAAATACAATAGAAGTACTTCCAAATAGTAGTGAAGTAGTATACTTTATAAATGGATTTGGAAGAAGTATTGAACAATTAGATGAAATAATTAACACATACCATAACAAAAGGACAATTGATAAAGCCTTTGAAATATCATCTGTCTCTAATATTATAAATACTAAAAACATGAGATTAACAGGGGAAGATATGAGAGTATATAACATGATGTTAAACTACTTATATCAAACAACAAAATATAATGTTAATGAAGAAAGAAAAGAACTACTTAAAAGAAATGCTTTATCACAGACTGCTCTTTGGAAGTTTGGAATATCTGGAGATAGACCAATTATCTTAGTAAAAATACCAGATATAAGTGATATTTCATTTATAATGGATATATTAAAATGCTTTGAATACTATAAAAACAATTCAATATTTGTAGATATAATAATTATAAATGCTGAAAACAAACAATATGCTAAAATAATTAAGAAAGAAGTAGATGACGAACTTTATAGAATATATACATTAAATAGTTTTTATCATACACCTGGTTCAGTTAATCTAATAAGTGAAGAAGACTTAACAGAAGAAGAAAAAATACTTTTGGAAATGGTTCCTAGAATTACTTTTGATGTAAGTGATCACCAAACATTAAAAGAAAAAGTAGAAGAAATAGGAAATACTAATCAAGCAGAAGAAAAAGAAGAAATACTTTTAGAGAAAAACAATGAATTTGAAGATAATATAAAACTTACATGTAATAACGAATTTGGTGGCTTTAGAAGTAAAGGTAGTGAATATGTTATAACAAATCCAAATACACCAACTCCATGGAGTAATATTATTGCAAATAAAAACTTTGGTACTATAGTTACTAATAATGGTTGTGGATTCACTTATGGATACAATAGTGGAGAATTTAAAATAACTTCATGGTCTAATGAAATGGTTGTAAATGATAGAAGTGAAGGAATAAGAATAAATGGTAAAATATTTAATCCAACAAGATGTATTCATGGATTTGGTTATAGTATTTTAGAATCAACCAATGATGATTTAGATAAAAGTTTAACTGAATTTGTTGCATTAGATGACACTGTAAAACTATATATCCTAAAATTAAAAAACAAGAAAAAAATAAAACAATCTGTAGAATTAGAATTTTTCATAAATCCAACATTTGGTGTATTAGAAGAAAAAACGGCTCGATATATTTTAACTGAATATATGGGAAAAGACAATTACCTAAAAATGAGAAATGTTTATCATGCTAGTTTTAACGATGTATCAGTCTTTATGACTTCTAGTGAAAAAATAACATCAGTTATAGATAATAAAGTTTTAATAAAATCTATTACTAATAGTATTACTCTAAACAAAGAAGAAGAAAAAATTATTGTCTTTAGTTTAGGTAGTGGTAGAAGTGATAAAGAAAACTTAGAATTACTTCATAAATATCAAGATATAACAAATGCCACAAAAGAATTAAAACTTGTTAAAAACAAATGGAAAAAAGATTTGGGTACTATAGTCGTAAAAACTCCAGATATTAGTTTTAATTACATGATGAATGGATGGTATTTATATCAAACAATAGCATCCAGAATTCTAGCACGTTCAGGATTTTATCAAGTAAGTGGAGCATATGGATATCGTGATCAACTACAGGATGCAATGAACATAGTAACTATAAAACCAGACTTCACAAGAGAACAGATTTTAATAAATGCTGCACATCAATTTAGAGAAGGAGATGTCCTTCATTGGTGGCATGAACATAACAGATTTGGACTACGAAGTCGTTATAAAGACGATTATCTTTGGCTAGTATATGCAACAATTGAATATATAGATGTAACAAAAGATAATTCTATTCTAGATGAAAAAGTTCCATATGCAACTGCAGAAACTCTTCGTCCACATGAACAAGAAAAAGGAGTAAGTTTTAATTACAGCAACGAACAAGATACACTACTTACACATTTACAAAAATCAATCGATTTAGCAATAGATAATATAGGACATCATGGACTTCCACTAATGGGTGGAGGAGACTGGAATGATGGAATGAATAAAGTAGGTATCAAAGGCAAAGGAGAAAGCATTTGGTTAGGATTCTTCTTATATGATATTATTAATCGTTTTACCAAGATGATAAAAGAATACAAACCAAGATTTAAAACTAAAGGTTATTTAGACTTTAATAAAACATTAAAAGAAAACTTAAATAAAAATGGTTGGGATAAAGACTATTACTTAAGAGCATACTTCGATAATGGAGATAAACTTGGAAGTAAACTAAATGAAGAATGTAAAATAGATTTAATTTCTCAAAGTTTTTCTATTCTAAGTGATGTTATTCCAGAAGAAAAACAAGAACAAGTATTAAATGCAATAGATAAATACTTAGTAGATAAAGATTTAAAAATAGTAAAACTTTTAACACCACCATTTGATAAGTCATTAAATAATCCAGGATATATTAAAAACTATCCTAAAGGTATACGTGAAAATGGAGGACAATATACTCACGCAGTTTCATGGTATATTATGGCTCTTATTAAAACAGGAAACTATGATTTAGCATATTCTATTTTCCAAATGATTAATCCGACAGAAAGAAGTAAAACAAAAACAGACATACTTAGATATAAAGTTGAACCATATGTAATAGCAGGAGATATTTATTCATCAAAAGATTTCCCATCTCGTGGAGGATGGACTTGGTATACTGGATCTGCTGGTTGGTTCTATCGTATTGGTATAAAAGAAATATTAGGATTTAAAAAAGAAGGAGAAATGCTTAGAATAAAACCACATATACCATCATCTTGGAATAAATTTTCAATACAATATACTTATATGGATACTTTATATATGATTGATGTAACAGTAGGAAATAAAAACAAAATAACTTTAGATAAACACGTATTAGAAAATAATTTAATTCCACTTATCAATGATAAGAAAGTTCATAAAGTAGATATTTATATAAAAAGTAATAAATAAAATAATTGAAAATATCGTATTTAAAAAATAGATAGAATAATAAGATTTCTATCTATTTTTTTTATAAAATGGAGTAGATGGAAAACAGTGTTAGTGTAGAATAAGTGTGGAGATTTAACTCCTA
>CANQHJ010000058.1 GCA_947623665.1 uncultured Bacilli bacterium | reverse complement strand
AATAAAAAAATATTAAATAGAAAGGGATCAATCAATAAGAAATTAATTAATATTTCTATAAGATTGATTATACGTGAATTTTTATGAATTATAATAAATTAAAGATTCCAAATCATGTTGCAATTATTTTGGATGGTAATGGTAGATGGGCAAAAGAAAGAGGAATGAGTCGTAGTGCTGGTCATAAGGCTGGATTTGATAATCTAGTTGAACTTAGTAAACATGTTTTTAAAACTGGTGTTAAAACTTTGAGTGTGTATGCTTTTTCTACTGAGAATTTTAAACGTAGTAAAGAAGAAGTTAATTTTCTTATGAATTTATTTAAGAGTAAATTTAAGGAATATGCAGTTGAATTAAAAAAAGAAAATATTAAAGTAGTATTTTCTGGAGGTAGATCTAAACCTGTTAGTAATACTCTTTTGAAGATAATTGATGAATGTGAGGAAATGACTAAAGATTGTACTGGTGGTATTTTAAATATTTGTTTTAACTATGGGTCTCATTTAGAAATAGTTGAGGCAATTAAAAGAATTCATAAAGATATTAATAATGGAAAACTTAGTGAAGAATCTATTAATGAGGAAATGATTTATCATTATATGTTTCAAGATTTAGATCCAGTTGATTTTATGATTCGTACTAGTGGGGAACTTAGACTTAGTAATTTTATGCTTTATCAAATAAGTTATGCTGAGTTTTATTTTCCTAAAACTTATTTTCCTGATTTTAATAACGATGAATTTGATAAAGCTTTAGTTGAATATACTAAAAGAGATAGACGTTTTGGTGCGATAGATTATAGTAACTAATCTTCTCACCTTTTTATTTTGTGGGCATATATTATAAAGAGGTGAATATAATGAACTTTGATTATGAGTTTGGAAATCATTATTATAATTATTATGATAATAAAGTTGGAGTTGAAAGTACTAAATATAATATTTTAGCACCTGAACAATCACAACCTAGACAACCTGGATTTGAATATTTAATGAATCCAAAACCTATATTTGATAATCCTAATTATAAAGGTAGTGGTAAGTTAAAAGATAAGGTTGCAATTATTACTGGAGGAGATTCTGGTCTTGGTAGAGCTGCGGCAGTGGCTTTTGCAAAAGAAGGTGCTAAGCTTGTAATTGTTTATTATGATGAGCATGAAGATGCAAAATTTACTAAAAGATATATAGAAAATCTTGGTGGAGAAGTTATTATTATGTCAGGAGATATAAGTAATAAGAATTTTTGTAAGGAAATTGTTAAAAGAACTCTTGAGAGGTTTGGTAAAATTGATGTTTTAGTTAATAATGCTGGTGTTCAATTTCAACAGGATAGATTAGAAGATATTTGTGATGAGCAATTTGATAGGACTATGAAGGTTAATATTTATGGTATGTTTTATTTAACAAGGGAAACTCTTCCTTATTTGAAGTCTGGAGCATCTATTATTAATTTAAGTTCTGTTACTACATTTAAAGGAGAGCCTCAACTTATAGATTATGTTACAACTAAGGGTGCTATTGTTGGATTTACTAGATCTCTTGCTAGAAATTTAGCTCTTAAAAATATTAGAGTTAATGCTATTGCTCCTGGTTTTTATTGGACTCCTCTTCAACCTGCTTGTTGGGTAAAAGAAAAAATTCCTTCTTTAGGAGCAGATGCTGCTATGGCTCGTGGTGCAATGCCATATGAGATTGCACCTACTTATGTCTTTTTAGCAAGTGATGACTCTAGTTATGTAACAGGTCAAGTATTACATAATAATGGTGGAGAAGTTATGGGATAGATTATTTTTAATAATCTTTTTCTTTTTGTAATTTTAGTATATAATATGTTATATTGTGAGGTGATTAGATGAAGACTATTTTTAAATTAACTGATGAGGATTTCAATCTTGATATTAAACCTTTTGATAATCCAAGATGTAGAATGGGTGCAAGAGGAATTGTTTTAAATGATGAAGGAAAGATTGCTGTTTTAAATAAGAGTAAGAAAAATGAGTTTAAATTAATTGGTGGTGGTATAGAGAATAATGAGGATCCTGAGGTTGCATTTAAAAGGGAAGTTTTAGAAGAGGCTGGATGTGAAGTTGAAATAGATGAGCTTTTGGGTATTGTAATTGAAGAAAAATCTCAAGATAACTTCAAACAAACTTCTTATGTATTTTTATCTCATGTTACTAATGATACTAAAGAGTTACATTTAACTAAGAAAGAGATTGAAGAGGGTTCTAAATTATTATGGATGGATATTGATGATGCTTTAAATTCTATTAAGAATTCTGAGAATAATTTAGTATCATCTAAATATGAAAATGTTTATCATACTAAATTTATTGTTAGACGTGATTATAAAATTTTAAAGTATTATAAAACATATAAAAAACTTCACTAATTTGTGAAGTTTTAATTTAGTCTAATATATTTTTCATTACTATTGTCTTTATTTTAGACATTTCTTGTAATGTTGTAGTTATTCCTTCGTTACCTATTCCTGAATGCTTCCATCCACCGAATGGCATTTCTGCAGAACGATAGAAACTTGCTCCATTGATAACTGCTCCTCCTACTTCAAGTTCACTTGCTACTTTGAAAGCAGTTTTCATGTTTTCAGTAATAATACAACCACATAATCCATAAGTTGATTGATTAGCAATTTCTATTGCTTCTTCTATATTATCAAATCCTAATACTGGAATTACTGGTCCGAATATTTCCATATCTTTCATTACTGACATTGTTTTAGTTACATTGTTTAATATTGTAGGTTCAAAATAAGCTCCACTTCTTCTTCCACCATAAACTATTCTTGCTCCTTCTTGAACTGTGAGATTTACTTGTTCTTCTACTCTTTTAGCAGCTTTTTCATTTATTAAACAACCTATTTCAGTATCTTCATTCATTGGATTTCCTAATTTCATATTATTTATTCTATCAATTACTCTTCTTATGAATTCATCTTTTAGTGAGTTATGAATTAGGAATCTTTTTGATGCACAACATACTTGTCCTGTGTTGTAAAGTCTTCCCCAAACTAATTCTTCTACTGCTAAGTCAATGTTTCCTTCTTTATCTAAGATAAATGCATCATTTCCTCCAAGTTCTAACATTACATGAGTTAGATTGTGAGAGGCACTTTCCATTGTTTCCATACCTACTGCAGTAGAACCTGTAACACTTACTAGGTGAACATCTTTATGTTTAGCTAGGGCTTGTCCAACTATTGGTCCTTCTCCTGATATACAGTTTATTACACCTGCTGGTACTCCTGCCATTTGCATAAGTTCACAATATTTATGTAAAGTTAGTGGATTGTAAGTTGATGGTTTTACAATTACAGCATTTCCCATGATAAGTGCAGATGGAACTTTTTGTCCAAATAAATCACATGGGAAATTAAATGGAATGATACATGCTACTACACCTAGAGGTTGTCTTACTGTATATTGAACAGTTTTTTCTTGACCTGGTTCGTTTCCTTGAGGAATAACCATTCCATATAAGTGTTTTGCTCTTTCTACATATCCATTTACAAAGTTTCTTGTATTTGAAATTTCTGCACGTGCTTCGTTTATTGGTTTTCCTGTTTCCATACATAAAGTACGTGCAAGAGCTTCTTTATTTTCTTCTACTAAACTAACAAATTTTTTTAATATTTCTCCTCTTTCATGAAGTGGTGTTTTTGCCCAAGTAATTTGGGCTTTTTTAGCATATGTAACTACTTCATCAACATCTTGTTCATTAGATGCTGGAACACTATCAATAAATTCATTAGTTGCTGGATTTGTAACTTCAATTATTTTTCCAGTTATGGAATCTTTCTTTTCTCCATTTATTAAATTTTTCATTACTTTTTCTCCCTTTTATTCTTTTCCAAATCCAGTGAATGATAACATTAGTCCACCACAAGTATTAGCACTATTTTCATGATATCCATACTCACCAAATGTAAATATTGTAATAAATGGTACTCCTGCAGATGCTTTTAGTAATTGTTTATGTACTTCTGTTAATCTTTTTCCAATTGCAAGTTTTCTTCCTCCACAATGTACTAAGACGTATGCTGCTGGTTCAGTTAACATATTTTTCTTTAATTCTTTTAGTGTTTGTCCAGTTGAATCTATTAATTCATCTGTTGTTGCTTCTAGCATTGTTACACATGTTCCTTCTGATAGGTTGTTTCCTAAATTCATAGTATTATCTGAATTACCAATCATAGGATGACGAACTGCAGTTAGATTTCCAAGTGGATCTTTTACTCCAAGTGGCTTTCTAATAGATGAAATAAGTAAGTTTGTACCACGTAAATTTTTAGGTTCTTTTCTTATCCATTCTCCATATTTTTTAAGTGATAATTCTCCATCTATTCTAACTAAAGTTCTTTTATTATCTACTTTAGTAATGATTCCACATTTTCTTGTTTCACGATATGCTCCTGTATATACTGTTTCAATATCGTTTTCTGTATAGAAGAATGCTACTGCAACTCCATCAGAGAATACTTTATCATTACAAATTATTTTCCATTTTCCTTCTACAGTATCATCTGCTGCACTTCCTCCAAACATTGGAACACGTCCAATAACATCTTGGATTCCCATTAAGTAATCTTCTTCTTCCTTTGGACTTGCAACCATATAGAAATAATCTGGTGCTTTAGTAGTTCCTGCTGCTTTTACTGCTTCAATTGCTACTTTTCTTCCTATTTTTCTAGCATCTCTTCCTGCTTCATGACATGCAACTCCTACTGCTAGATTTTTATCATCTAATGCCATCATTCCAGAGAATCCATGAGGGGATGCAACTATTCCTTCTGGTACTATAATTGCTCCACTACTTGTACATCCAATGACTGGTATATTTGTTACTTCTCTTACTCCTTTAACTACTTCTTTTACATTAGAAGCACTTGATGTATAAAGTAATCCTAATTTTGCATTTCTCATTCCTTTAGTTGCAAGACGTGCTGTGACTGTTCCACTTGTTAAATTATTAGCATCCATACTATATCCAACTTTTGATCTTAGCATATTATCACACTCCTTTTTTATATGCTTTTTTTATATTTCTTCCCCTACTATCTATTATAATTATAACATGTATTCTTTTTTTTGCAATATTTCGACAAAATAAAAGAAAGATAAAATCTTTCTAACATAGCTTATCATTGCTTTTGGCATTTAAATATAAATCTGCTTTTCTTCCTTCTAAGTAAGCAAAATATCCTGCGGCTGCTATCATTGCAGCATTATCTGTACAATATTTAATTGGTGGAAAAGAGATTTCTACATTTTCTTCTTGTCCTAGTTTTTCTATTTCTTCTCTTAAATAGTTATTGGCTGCTACTCCTCCTGCTACTATTAAGGATTTTATATTTTCATTATGTATTGCATGTTTTGTTTTTTTTATAATACTTCCAATGGCTGCTTTTTGAAATGAACATGCAAGGTCTTCTTTTCTTATTTCATTTCCTCTTTGTTCTTCGTTATGAGCTAGATTTATAACTGCACTTTTTAATCCACTAAATGAAAAATTATAAGAGTCATCATTTAATGGTATAGGTAATTTATATGTATCTTTTCCTTCTTTGGATATTTTATCTAGTTTAGGTCCTCCTGGATATTCTAATCCTATAACACGTGCTACTTTGTCATAACACTCTCCAATTGCATCATCTAATGTTCCACCTAGTTTTTTAAAGTGATAATGTTTTTCCATTTTAATAAGTTCTGTATGTCCTCCACTTACTACAAGGGCAAGTAATGGAAACTTTAGTGGTTTAACTAGATTATTAGCATAAATGTGTCCTGCAATATGGTGTACTGGTACTAGTGGTTTATTATAAATAAAAGATAATGTTTTTGCGGCAGTAAGTCCGATTAAAAGGGATCCAATTAATCCTGGTCCATAAGTTATTGCAATAGCAGTTATATCATCCATTGTCATATTAGCTTCTTTTAAACACTCTTCTAGTACTATAGTTACATTTTTTATATGATGACGACTCGCAATTTCGGGTACTACACCTCCATAGGTTTTATGGATATCTATTTGAGATGATGTTACTGTTGAGATTTCATAACATCCATTTTTAACTATGGAAATACTTGTTTCATCACAACTACTTTCTATGCCTAATATATAAACGTCTTTCATTTATACCACTTCCATTTCTTATATATTTTAACATAAAAGAGGCTTTTTTTCTAGTTCTTAGCCTCCTTCTCCATTAATATTCCATCGATTCCTTTATAATAGTTTTTTCTGATTGCTACTTCTTTAAACCCATATTTTTTATATAAGTGAATTGCATTCTTATTATCAATTCTAACTTCTAGTGTAATACTTTTTTCCACATTTTCTGTGAATAACTTTAAAAGTTTATTGCCTAATCCACAATTTCTGTGGATATCTTTTACTAGAAAGTTATTAATTTCTACTCTATCATATATATCACTATAGTAGATATATCCTAAGATAGTATCTTCTATTAATAGTAGATATTTACCAAAAGGATTATTTTTTAAATTTTGTTTTACTTCTTCTAACGTTAGAAAATTATCAAAGTTTATTTTATTGATATTTTCTTTAGTAATCCACTTAAACATTACCCTATCTTCTCTTCTGCTTCTGTTAATTTTAAATAATCAGGATTAATATTATGTGGGTTTATTGCCTCTTTATTTTGGAATTTAGTTACTATTTTTAGAATATTAGGTTTATATGGGATTTTTTCTCCAGATATTTTTACTTCATCATTAGTAATTATTTTATAATTGTTTAGTTTTTCTAATTCTTTTTCTAAATCTTCTATTTTTATATGTTGTGGTTTTAGTATTTCTTTTTCTTCACTTGAGTAAATTGCACCAAATACATATTCACGTCTAGCATCTATTACTGGTACTAAGTTTGTTTTCTCATCTTGGGAGGTTGCCATTGCTTCTAAGGATGTTATTGTTGTGATAGGTAAATTGCTACTCCATGCATATACTTTAGCAATTGTAACTCCTATTCTTACTCCTGTAAAACTACCAGGTCCGTTTACTACTATTATTTTGTTAATGTCTTTAGGATTTAGTTTTGCATATTCAAACATAGCTGCAATTTCTGATAAAGCCATTTTAGATAATTCATGTCCAAATTCTTTTTGAACTTCACATAGTAGTTTATTATCTTCTACAATACCAGAATATAGATAACTAGAAGAAGTATCTATATAAAGTATTCTCATATTGCAGCCTCACATAATTCTTCATATTTTTTACCATGTGGAGTTACAATAAATACTCTTTTTTCTTCTCCTACTATTTTTATTTTTATATCTAATCTATTTTTAGGTAAATAGTCTTCTATCATATCTGCCCATTCTATTATAGTAATTCCTTTTTTAGTAAAGTATTCTTCTATTCCTAAATCTCCTACTTTACCATCTAAGCGATATACGTCCATATGATATAATGGTAATTCTCCAGATTCATATTCTTTAATTATATTAAATGTTGGAGAAGTTACTTCTTCTTCTACTTGAAGAGATTTTGCAAATGCTTTTGTAAACATTGTTTTTCCACTTCCAAGATCTCCTGTTAGACATATAACCATATTAGGGAATTTTTCTGATTCTATGTTTTCTGCTAATTCCATTGTATCTTCTAAATTATAAGCTGTATATTTATATTCCATTTTTTCCACCTGTCTTTCTTTTACCTAAAATCTATTATATACAAAAAAAAAGAGTTATACAACTCTATTTTTAAAAATATTTATAAATAAAAAAAATCTTGGCGGCTTCCTATTTTTGCATACACTATCGTCGGCGTTAAAGGGCTTAACTTCTGTGTTCGGGATGGGAACAGGTGTACCCCCTCTGCTATTGCTACCAAGAAAATGTTTAGAGAAATAATTCTCTGAAAACAAGATATTGTGTTCATCAAATAATTAAATTATGATTAAATCCTCGACCTATTAGTACTGGTCAACTCAACATATCACTATGCTTCCATCTCCAGCCTATCAACCTCATCGTCTTTAAGGGGTCTTACTTTATAAAAAATGGGAAAACTCATCTCAAAGTTGGCTTCCCGCTTAGATGCTTTCAGCGGTTATCCATTCCAAACATAGCTACTCTGCACTGCAGCTGGCGCTACAACAGATACACCAGAGGTTTGTCCGTCCCGGTCCTCTCGTACTAAGGACAGCTCTCTTCAATTTTCCTACGCCCACAACGGATAGGGACCGAACTGTCTCACGACGTTCTGAACCCAGCTCGCGTG
>CANQHJ010000057.1 GCA_947623665.1 uncultured Bacilli bacterium | reverse complement strand
TTTATTTTCTATTGTGAATGTATATGCTTTTGTATTCATTCCTTCTTCTTTTGTCATTGGATATGTATTATTTAATTTTATTGTTTCTCCATCTTTAAATTCTACATTAAATACTCCTGCGACTACCTTTTGTTTCTTTTCTCCTTCTTGACTTACACTCAAGAATCCATAACTTACTGATAATACTGTTATCAATGTTATTGTCATTATTGTTGTTATTATTAATGCATTCTTTCCTTCGTTTTTCATAAAGAACTTACCTTCTTCCATTATATACTTTCTCTTTCTAGTATATCCTATATTACCATTGTCCGAATGTGGAAAAAGATACCAAATTCGGACAATATTTTTAAATCAAAAAAAAGAATAAATTAATTAAAATCTATTCTCTATAAATTAGTATCTTTAATTATATACACAGGTCTTCTCTTAGTTTCTAAATAAGTTTTAGATAAATACCATCCTATTATTCCTGTACAAAAAAGTTGTATACCACTTAAAAAAAACATAATACAAACCATAGATGGCCATCCACTAGTTGGATCGTTCCAAATAAGTGTTTTAGCAATTATAAAGATAATTGCTACAAAAGATATTAAACAAAATATAACTCCTATTATAGTAGCAATCATAAGTGGTGCAGTTGTAAAAGCAACTATTCCATCCAATGCATAAATAAACAATTTCCAAAAACTCCATTTAGTCTCTCCACTTACTCTTTCTACATTTTCATATTCAAGCCATTTAGTTTTATAACCAACAAAACTAAACAATCCTTTAGAATATCTATTATATTCTTTCATAGAAAGTATAGAGTTAACCATTTGTCTTGTCATCAACCTATAGTCTCTTGCCCCATCTACCATTTCAACTTTACTAATTTTATTAATTAATTTATAAAACATTCTAGCGAAGAAACTTCTAATAAGAGGTTCTCCTACTCTAGTAGTACGTCTTACTCCAACAGAATCATAATCTTCTATTTTAATCAAATCATACATTTCAAATAATAATTCTGGAGGATCTTGCAAATCAACATCCATTATAGTAACATAATCCCCACTTGCATGTTCAAGCCCTGCAAGCATTGCTGCCTCTTTACCAAAATTTCTAGAAAAAGAAATATAATTTATATATCGTTCTTTTTTAGATAATTTTTTCATTATTTCAAGTGTCTTATCACTACTTCCATCATCAACAAAAACAACTTCTAGTTTAACTTTCTTCTTACTAAATTTTTTTTTAACCTTTTCTATTTCTTTATAAAATATTTCAATAACTTCTTCTTCGTTATAACATGGTACAACAATTGATAATTTTTCCATAATATCAACTCCAAATACAAATTCTACAATTAAATTTTATCATAAAATTTATTTATCTAAAAGAAAAATTATTTATATTACCTATATACTTTCACAAAAATAAATTTTATGATAAAATTTAATTAATATACTAAAGGGAGGTTCTATGAAAACATTAAAACTAAAATATTATAAGAAAAAGTTAAATAATCTAACAGATGAAAAAGATATACAATTATGTAAAGTTAATATTATAAAGAATTCTTCTTTCTTTGATAAAAATTATTATAAATATACTTATAAAATAAAAGGGAATCCTTTTATACACTATTTAGAAAAGGGCTACAAAAAAGGATACAATGCTTCTCCTCTTTTTCAAACAAATATTTATTTTGATATGTATCCAGATGTCAAAGAAGCAAATATAAATCCCTTAATCCATTATGAATTATATGGAAAAGAAGAACAAAGACAACCTGGTACTCCTGTAATAGATCAAGGAATTTATTATCCAAGAAAAATAATAAGATTTATTTTAAGACATATTGCTAGAATAATAAATTTTAACAAGATAAGAAAAAATAAACATTCTAAAAGCTTAGTAATACTCCATTTATTTTATATGAAAAGTGTTGATGAAATAATTGAATATCTAAAAAATCTAGAATGTTACAACTATGACTTAATAATAACTTATATAGAAGGAATGTATCACAAAGAAACTTTAGATAAAATTAAAAAATTCAAACCTGATACAAAATTTAAAAAATATAACAATAAAGGTTTTGATATAGGACCTTTTATAGATGTAATAAATAATATAAATTTAAAAAAATATGATATTATAATAAAATTACAAACTAAAAGTACTGCTAAAAGTACATACTCTTATAAAATGTTTTTCAAAAATAGAGATTGGTTTTTAAATTTATTTAATGGAATTCTAGGAAGCTTTTCTGTTCATAAAACAATCGACAAATTATATAATGATACTAAATATGGTATAGTAGCAGCCAAAAATTTAATAATAAACGATCCAAAATACAAACAGAACTTAGTAAGAGAAACTTCCCCAATAAAACCAAGAAAAAAGAATTACACATTTATTGCAGGTAGTTGTTTTGCTATTAAATCAAAATGTTTAAAAGAAATAAAAAAAGAAAATATAACTATCAAAAACTTTGATGAAGTAAAAAGAGGAATATTTACTTTTGGTCATGTAATGGAACGTACAATATGCTTTATTATAGAAAATCAAAACTATAGTTTCTTTGGAAATAACGTAGACTTTGTAAGACGTTTAAAATATAGTAAAGCAGAACAAAAACTTCAAAGTCTATCTACTCTTAATTTATATAAAATTAAAGATTTAAAAGTTGATGAGAATACCGCCATAAATTATATGGAATCAAACTTTAAAAAAAGTCATAAAATATTATATACAACATTAAAAAATATAAAAGGAAATAAAATCACAAAATTTATCACTAATAAAAAAACAAATGATAATATTTATATAATAATAAATCAAGATAATGAAATATTAAACAACTCTGATACAATAAAAGCTATAAAAGAAAAAGGAAACGATAATACTATAATCAAAGTATTAAAAATTAATTTTCTCACAATAAATTTAAATAATATCAAACCTTTTACAAATGATATAAAACAAAAATAGAAAGCATCAGCTTTCTTTTTTGTGTACTTTTTCAGTTAAAACTCTAAGTGGTTTAGTAACTTTCCAACTTTTACTATTATATATATTACTTATTTCATTATTCAAAAATGTAACTTCACAAGCAAGTTTTTTAATATTTTGTTCCATTTCATTAATTTGTTTTTCTTGAACATCTATTTTATTTTTTAATGAATCAATACTATCAAACTTTTGATATTCCTCATAATATTTATACCAATTATTCCTAATAGATTTTTGAAATAAAATCTCTAATTCAAAAAAAACATCATTATATTCTTCCAATCCAAATTCTTTCAAAAAATATCTTGAAGAATACTTATTTACATCCAAATCTAATTCTTCTAGTGCATACCAAATTATTCTAAACAATAAAAATTCAATTGGTGCTTTTTCCATCATCCATTCTTGATCAAAAAAATAGTATTTATCATTTTTAACAATAACATTCTGTAAAATCATATCTATATATAATTTATCTACAAAATGTAACTTTTTAAGTTGTTCTGAAGTAATAGAAACATTATATTCTGAAAAAACATTTTCATAAGAAACATCTACAAATTCTTTATAAATTTCTTTTAATCTATCCCAAATAACATTAAAAAACTCTTTTACTTTATCAACATCATTATTACACTTTTCCTTAAAAACATCACCCAAATTATCTCCCACTACATTAGGAGAGAATATTTCCTTCCCCTCTTTTTTATATTCAATAATATTAATATCCATATTTTTCAAATGATTATAATTATCTATAATTTTCTCTAAAAAGTTACAAGAATCATTAAAATTAGTCTTTTTATAATATCTATTATTTTTATAATAAGTTATTAAATTATACTCTTTCTTTCTATAATTATTATATCTAATAAATAGCATATCATTATTTATATCTTCTTTTCCCATAATAACTAAATAACTATTAGAAAATAAAGAAAGTAAATTATAATCAGTCATTTTCTTAAAAAATATATTTTCTTTTTTAGAAACTCCGTTATCATCAAAATATATTGAATTATAAGATATGCTTTTATTAATATCTAAATACTCATCACAAAAAATAATTTCAGGTATATAATGATTAGGAAAAACATTATAAAATTTTGATTTCATATTACTATTCTTAATAATCTTTTCCACATCTTTTCTCAAATAACAATCATCATCATTATTAGAATTAGTTATTAATTTATTAATACCCAACTTATTAGAAAAGAAATAAAATATTTTCCCATCTTCTTTTAACAACTTAGGAATATATAATAATAAATATTCTAAACTATATTTACCTAAATTATCTATTACTATATAATCATATTTATTTTTTAATTTTACATCCTTTATATCAGAACAACTAATATTAACACCATCACAATAATCTTTTAACATAGAAAAATCATAATTAGCATCATTTATTACTTCTACATCCTTCACTACGCTTTTTAAGTAATTTACTAAACATACTTTTTCTGTATTAATAATTAGAGCTTTTCCCTTATTAAAAGGATACCAACTAATTATATTTCTATTATCATATGATATTTTTTTTATTTCTTTTGCTCCATGATTATTATCAAGAAGAATCTCTATATTATAATGCTTCTTATCCATATTACTATCCTTTCTATAATGACAACATCAAATACACTTAAAGAATATACACATTAAAGTATAATAATTTAATCCTACTAAAAAAATGTATAAATATTTACTATTCCAATTTATTTTAGGAGTTATCTTTATTTTAGTTGAGAAAAATGCTATTAACGGCAATAAAGGAACAAAATATCTTCCTTGAATACCAGCTATTTGATCTGAACCAATTGGAGTCCATTGAAGATATAAACTAGTTGATAATAAAAGAACAACAGATAAAACAATAAATTCAATAAAATATTTTTCAAACTTTTTTAATTTTATTTTTTCATAGTTATTAGTTAAAAACATCATGAAAACTACAAAAACAAGTGGTAAAATATATAAATTTGATACAAAAATTTCATTATATCCAAGTGATCTACCAAAAGCACATAACACAAGATCTAAAATATTCTTATCATAAGTTTTAAAAATCGTCATTACATATCTTGGTATACAACTAAAAATATGAATTAATTGTTTTGATGAATCAATACTATCATTAGATGGTAAAAACTGTGATGCAAGTTTTAACCAAATCAAATTAACAAGTACAACAAATATTGCTAATAAAATTATTAAAACATTCTTCTTTTTCAAAGATGAAAATTTTTCTTTTGGAAGTAAAAATAATAATAAACATATAGGTAAATATACTATTTTACACAATGATAAAATAAGTGCTAAAATTGCCAAATATGTAAATTGTATTTTAGTAAATTTTTCATCTTTTTTATTTTTAAAATATAAAATACTAGACACAAACAGTGTTGCAGTTGCAATAGTCAAAGCATCTGGAGATAAAGATATAGCCTCTTGAATAACTATAGGTAAAAAGGAAATAATAAATATACATTCCTTCTTAAAAGGTATTAATTTTATTGCAAAAAACATCATAGCAATAAACACAGCTAAATTAAACAATCTTCCCATATATGCTTGAAATAAAATATTTAATTTAAATATTTTAGCAATCTTAATACCAAAAGCTTGTGGAATATAACAAACAAAAGCATATAAAGAAGTATTATCATATTTATAAGGTGCTTTTTCTTTAGATGTTTTTACTTTAAAATGATCAAATAAAGTTTTGTAATCACCATTTCCTATAGAATTATAAATAGAAGAATCCCATCTACGACTAGTAGTAATTAAATGACCCTCACTTATCTCATAACTCCTCATAAAATGACTATATTCATCTGGAACTTTACTAACAGGCATAAGTAGAAAAAAAGCAAATGATATTGGTATAAACATAATCAGAAAAATATATTCCATTTTCATTTTTTCTTTCTTATGAAAAAAGAATGCAAAAATACCAATTACTAAAACATTAATAGCAAAAGCTATAAGAATATAACTTATATTACCATTTAAATTTTTTATAAGAAAACCATTTAATAATATTAAATACAATACAAATAAAATATATTTGTATTGGTATTTTAAATTTTTAATCATAATTTTTCTCCTACTCCAAAAACATTTTTCTAGTAACAAAATTAAACACCATAACAATTGCAGTTGCAACTATTTTAACAATCAAATAATGTATCTTTAAAATATCTGTTCCAAACCACATAATAATCTCAGTTAATATAAGTCCTACTATACTAAGTATTATAAACATTATAAAATTTTTTCTAGGATCTTTTTCTTTATTAACATCAAAAACCCATTTAATACTTGCTATATAATTAAATATTACAGAAATTGTAAATGCAATTCCAGCAGAAATTAATACATCTATTCCTAAAATTTCCTTACAAAAAGCAAGTACTGCATAATCAATGAAAAATGCAATACCACCTACTACACCAAATTTTAATATTTGATTTATTAACTTTTTATTCTTCATTTCTCTTAGTCCCTATCAATATAAGTTCAAATAACTGTCTATGTTTCTTAACAACAACTTCAAGTATTATTCCACAAACAAGCATCAACATTGAAATTATTAACATAAATCCAGAAAAAATTAACGTTGGAAACTTAGGTACTAAACCTGTTTTAAAATATTCAATAAATACAGGTGTCCCAAAACATATTGCAACTAAGAAGAAAATCAAACTAATTATTCCAAAGAATATAGATGGCTTATATTCTTTAAAAAGTCTACCTATAGTTTTTAAAACTTTAAAACCATCACTATAAGTATTAAGTTTAGACTCACTACCAGCAGGTCTATCTCTGTATTCAATAGGTATCTCTTTAAGCAATAAGTTTTTATCAAGAGAATGAATAGTCATTTCAGTCTCTATTTCAAATCCTTTAGACAAAACAGGGAAAGTTTTAACAAATTCATAACTAAAAGCACGATATCCTGTCATAATATCATTAACATTACTTTTAAATAAAGTATTTATAAGACCTCTAACTAGTCTATTACCAAAGTTATGAAATGGTCTTTTATTCTCAGTAAAATATGTAGAAGAAAGTCTATCTCCAATAACCATATCAGCCTTACCTTCTAAAATATAATCACACATTTCTCTAGCATTATCAGCTGGATATGTATCATCTCCATCAATCATCAAATAACAATCAGCATCTATATCTTTAAACATACTTCTTATAACATTTCCTTTTCCTTGACGATATTCATATCTAACAATAGCACCAGCTTTTTTTGCAATCTTATCAGTATCATCCTTAGAATTATTATCATAAACATAAATATCTGCATCAGGTAATGCCTTCTTGTAATCCTCAACCACTTTTTTTATAGTTTTACTTTCGTTATAGCAAGGTATTAACACTGCTATTTTTTTCTTATCATCTTTTTTCATATTTCTACTCCTAAACATTTTATTTATTTTATTATATCAAATGAATATACTTAAGTCCATTTTTTTATTAAGTAACTTTTACTAATTCTACTTTACCATTATTGTTTTTAATTTTATACAAATTAGTAGCCTTTATATCATCATCTGGAAATATAAATCTATATTTTGAAATAAGCTTTTTATCAGCTTTAAGTAAATATAAATAATCAAATTTCAACATATAATCATTAATATTCTTATCAAAATATTTCTTATAATTTACACCAGTAACAGGAAATCTAAAATACTCAGAATTTACAGTTCTAGGATTTGCATAATATTTTACATAAAATTGATAACCACCATTAGAACTTTGTGTAAGAAGAAATACCTTAGAATTTTTCTTAGTTTTTTTATTTATAATTTCTGCATGATATAAAGAATCATTTTCTATACTCTTAGTTAATTTAGGAAAACATGCAACAATTCTACTTGGACTCTGAATAATAAACAAAACTAAGAATATTATAAATAATTTTTTTATAGATTCACCTTTTTTATTTTCAATAAAAATAAATAACATAATAACAACAGATAAACATATTAATACATAAGCTCCAACATATCTAATAAAACATGCAAGAATTGGGCCTTCATTAGAATCAAATAAAAATACATATGACACTAACATTACAAAGGCATAACCAATAAATCCAATAGAAAGAGTAACGGCTAAAAAGAAAAGTTCTTTTTTATAAAAATACTTTTTACCATATATCCAAATTAAATATAACAATAATATTACTAAAGCAAAACACTGTACATATGATAAATTAAAAGTATCAGAAGTAGTTATCTTCTTTGTCTTTATAGCATCCAAATAATTAGATGCAGCCTCTATCTGATATTTCTCACCCTTACTACCATGAACAATACCAGGTAAATCTAAAAGTTTAACATTAGAAATATTAAATTGTTGAGTTAAGCCTAACTTTTCAACATACATTCCCCAACCTTTCCACAATAGTAAAGGAACGACTATTAAAAGTAATATTACTTTTAATACCATATATATGGTATCTTTTTTAGAAAGTTTAAT
>CANQHJ010000056.1 GCA_947623665.1 uncultured Bacilli bacterium | reverse complement strand
TATTTAATTCTATTGTTTCTCCATCTTTAAATTCTACATTAAATACTCCAGCAACTACTTTATGTTTCTTCCCTTCTTTTTCTACTCTTAAAAACCCATAACTTACTGATAATACTGTTATCAATGTTATTGTCATTATTATTGTTATTATTAATGCATTCTTTCCTTCGTTTTTCATGATTATCATCTACCCTTCGTATATCCTTATCCTACTAAAAAAAAAAAAAAAACGTCCATATTTTTGAACGATTTTTATTTGCCAATTTTTGACATTTTCCTACGAATTTTTATTTTTTCTTTTTTACTTTTTGTATTGAGTTTTCATCTTCAATAATTCTATTAAAATCTATATAATGATCAATAGGATCTTGATGCTTTGCTCTATAGCATATATATTTGTTGTCATTTGACTTTAACATTGTATATCCTATATCATTATACTTAAAATTATAATATTCATATCCATTACTATATTTTTTTCCTATATTATTTTTAGTAGCAAATTCATCTACTCTATCATATATAAGAGCAAACGGATTATCTTTATTAACAATCAATAATTGTGGTAATGCTTTTAATGTAGTAGAATCTATACCATTTTCTATAAGCGTTACTCTTTCTAACCAATCCATATATTCATCTTTTGTTATTATTTTTTCTTCTTTCATTTCAAACCTCCTGTTTGTTATTTTTCTATAACAATATAATTATAATCTATATCTATTATTTTTAGCAAGTAAAAACAGAGAAAAAGTATGATTTTTTTTATCATACTTTTTATCCTTGATAAACTAAGTTACCAATTTTATTATTATTGTTAATAATATAATATTTTTTATCACTTGAAAGCGTTACAACTAATTGAAATCCACTATTAGAATCTCCTTCTATTTTATAAGAACAAGACTCTTTTGTTTCTTCATCTTTATATTCACAAATGCCTCCACTTTTAATAGTTAAAGTTATGCCGCTATTTGAATATGTTCCATAATCTAGAGAATATTCTCCTACTTTTAATTTATTATAATTTGTTTCCTGTTGTTTTTCTTGTTCTTTTTGTTCTTCTTGTTTAGTATCTTCGATTTCTTTTTGCTCTTCTTCACTTTCTTTATTAATTTTTTTATTTATATCTTTTAATACTTTTTCATTTAATATATCGTCTATTTCTCTTATGCTATTAGTAGCTTTAACAATAGTATTTTTTAATCTATTAGAACTCATATTATTACTAAGTTTATATTTCGATATATTTACATTTAGTTTAATAAAATTATTATCAAATTCATCTTCTGCTATTCGATATTCTGTTGTATTTCCTTTTGAATAATTTACTATTTCTTTTATTTCTATATAAACATCTTCATCATTTTCTTCTAATTTTAAATACCATCCTGATGTATCATTGTTAATATTATATAAAAATTCTATATCTTCTACATTGTAATAATTGTCATAGTTTACTGTATCTGAATATCCTATGCTATGAATAGTGTAAATATTTTCTATTTCTTCTTCTTTTTGATATTCATCTTTATATCCAGAACTTTCTGTAATCATAATTGGGTAAGATAAATTTTCTATTTCTAGCATATACATTTTTGGATTTTTTTCTTGATAGACTTTACTTGTATTACTTATGTCTTTTCCAAATTCATCTTTTCCTTTTTTTATAATCCCGTTTTCTAAAAATGTATAGTAAGTCTCTTGCCATTTATTATCAAATTCTACATCACGCTCATTTTCTAAATAATAATACACTCCTAAAGCAACTATTATTCCAACAAGAAGTAAAAGTAATAAAACATAAGTAAAAGGTACTCCTGTTCTATTTCCTTTTTTATCTTTTTTATTCTTTTTATCTTTATCTTTTGTTTCTTTTTCTTTTTTCTTTTTAGTTTTATGTTTTGTTTTGTTTTTTTTCTTTTGTTTTTCTTTTTGCTTTTCTTTATCTTCTTCTTTTTTCTCTTCTTGTTCTTCTTTATCAAGTTGTTCTTCTTGTTGTTCTCTTTCCAATTCTTCTTGTAATTTTTCTCTGTCTTCTTTTGTAAATTTTATTTCACTTGAATTTTCACGCATAAAATTTCACCTCTTTTTAAGATTTATTAGCTAAATCTTATGAGCATATTATAACATTTTTATTATATTTTTTCAATTTTTATGACTATTTAACCAATCTATAATATTAGTATTTATCAAATCATAATATCTTATTCCACTTATATCTTTATACTTTGTTATATTAGGTACTACGTTATTTGAATAAATAAAATGTTGACTAGATTTATAAGGTAATTTATTATGTGTTAGAACTATTTTATTTTTATAATTTAATTTATCAAATTCTTTTATTACATCTTCAGAGCATGAGTAAGCTTCTTTTTTAGAAAATACTATTCTATCAGTCATTATAATAAATAAATTATCATAATTAACTCTTTGCTTTCTAATATTCCATTTATCTTTTGCTTCTTTAAAGTTGTTGTAGTGGACAAAATAAATTGTTATATCATCTAATTTCCCAATAGGAAAATTAAAGTTTGTTTCTTCTTCTATTAAATCTTTATTTAAATAATATTTTAAATTATCACAGAATTTTACAAAATCTTTTGGGGTAATATATAAGTTTATTGTAGGAGTTAAAAATTTCAAATTTAAATCATGATATAAAAATCCTGCAAGACAAGTATTTGTGATAAGAGTAAAATTATTATTCTCTATTTTTTCTTGCATTTTAGGAATAATGTTTTTATTTCTATTTTCTGTTGCTTTTTGTTTTTCTTGTTCTGTCATTTTTATCACCTAGTTTTATTATACATTAAAAATAACTGGTAATAAACCAATTATTTTATTGTTTTAAAATGACTATTCTACTCTGTCTAAATTTACTGAAATAAGAATATAAACTTCAGTAGTGAACATATATAAGTAAAATTTAAAGTAAAAAGACACATTATCTTTTTTGATAACTTGTCTTTTATTCTGTTCTTAGAGATTCTACTGGATCTTTTTTTGCTGCTATTTTTGCTGGTATGAATCCAGCTAACACTGTTAATAATACACTAATTATAATTAAAATAATAGCAGCTATAGGATTTAGTGTAGCAATATTTGAAATATCTGAATAACTTTTTATTATTAAATTTATTGGTATATTAATTAGTATCGTAATTATTATACCAAAGATTCCTGCAAACAATCCTTCTATAAATGTTTCTGCATTAAATACTCTTGAAATATCTTTTTTACTAGCACCTATTGCTCTTAGTATTCCTATTTCTTTAGTTCTTTCTAGTACACTTATATAAGTAATGATTGCTATCATTATACTTGATACTATTAGGGAAATACTTACAAATCCAATTAATCCTATTGTAATAACATCTATTATAGATGTAACTCCTGACATTATTATTCCAACATAATCTGTATATGTAATAGAGTCTTCTTCTCTATTTTCTTTTTTTGCTTTGCTGTTATAATCACTAAGAATATCTTCTATTTTTTCTTTTGAGTTAAAACTCTTTGGATATATTTCTATTGTAGAAGGTTTATTAGATTTTGCAACTCCTATTCTTTGTAAATTCATATCTAAACTATTTTGAAGTTCATTAAATTCTTGTCCTGTAAATACATCTATATTAGGATTTTCTTGTTGTTCTTTGGCAATTTGACTTTTATTATTTTGTTCCATTATATAGTTAGTTAATTCTTTTTTATATCCAACAACATTTGTTAGAGCTGTAGTTGCTTCTTCATTAGGTTTTAGTATTCCTACTACTTTAAGTTCAATACCATTATCAATTAATTCTTCTATTTCATTTGGATTTTTACTTTTATCTGTCCATACCCCATATTGTTTTTCATACATATCTGCATTTACTACTGCTTTAAATGTTAAGTTTAACAAATCATCATATGTAAATGTTGAATCTTTACTTTTGAATTCTTTTCCTTCTATCATATCTTTTCTAAAGTTAACAATATCTTTTTGGTCTTTAAGTCCTAGGACATACATAACGTAATCTACTAATTGATTATCATCATCTACTATTAAAACTACTTCATTATATTTTTGTGGCATTCTTCCCTTTAGTATTTGATATTGGCTTTTTAGCATTCTATCATTATCCATAAGTTCTGTGAAAATATTTTGACTTGTCATAGATGATGACGGCATTGATGCCATATTACTCATATCAGTTCCACTTGCTTGTCCCATCATGGTATACATTAGTGTATTTGGATTGACTTTTACGTTATCTTTTTCTTTATTTGTGTATATTTGTAAATCAAATCCATATTTATATTTAATATCATTTACATTCTTTTGGATTTTTTTATTATCTTCTAAATAAGTTTTTAGTTTTTCTAGGTCGTTGCTTATTTTACTAGATGATGTTGCACTTAATATATCTTCCATTATATTTTTTGAACATACTGTATTTTTATCACATTTTTTTTCTTTTGTTTTATGAGTACTAGAGAAACTATTTAAATCTATTGTTTGGGATTCTATAGTTAGTGGATAACTTGATAGTGTTTCTTCTTCGGTTCTATCAATAAATTCTTGTACTCCTGTTGAAACTGATAAGATTACTGCAATTCCAATTATTCCAATAGATCCTGCAAAGGCAGTTAGAATTGTTCTTCCTTTCTTAGTCATTAAGTTATTCATTGAAAGACCAAAGGCTGTTTTATGAGACATGGAGTTTTTCTTTTTCCTTTTTTTCTTTGTCTCTTCTTGTTCTTGATATTCTCCTCCTTCATATGGATTAGAGTCTCCTGTTATTTCTCCATCTTTTAAGTTTATTATTCTTGTTGAATATTCATTTGCAAGTTCTGGGTTATGAGTAACCATAATTACAAGTCTATCTTCAGCAACTTTTTTTAGTATTTTCATAATTTGAGTTGATGTTTCTGAGTCTAGAGCTCCTGTTGGTTCATCAGCAAGTATTATTTCTGGATCGTTTATTAGGGCACGAGCTATTGCAACTCTTTGCATTTGTCCTCCAGATAATTGGTTTGGTTTTTTCTTCATATGTTCTCCAAGGCCAACATCTCTTAGGGCTCTTTTAGCACGTCTTCTTCTTTCTTTTGGTGATACTCCTGATAAAGTTAGAGCAAGTTCAACGTTTGCAAGTACTGTTTGATGTCCAATTAGATTATAACTTTGAAAGATAAAACCGACTTTATGATTACGATAAATATCCCAATCTCTATCTTTATATTCTTTGGTTGAAATTCCATTAATTAATAAATTACCTTTTGTATAATTATCAAGTCCACCAACAATATTTAAAAGTGTTGTTTTTCCACTTCCACTTTGTCCTAGAATTGATACAAATTCATTTTTACGAAAATTAATATTAACTTTGTTTAAAGCTTTTTGTTTAAAGCTTTCTGTTTCGTAGACTTTAGTAATATTTTTAAGTTCTAACATAATACTCTCCTTTCGGTAACAATATAATTATATTTTTGTATTTCCTATTAATAACTATATTTTACTAAACTTATAATTTTTTATCAATATTAAAACATATCTTTCGATATGTATAAATTATTTTACCAAATATTATTATTTAGACATGTAAGACTGATGATATCAAATGTATTACATATTGGATACCAAAGTATAAATACTGATATTATAGCAGTAAGTCCAATCATACTCTGAAGAATTTTTTTTGATTTTAAAAAATTATAAATATATATTAATGATACTATAATTAATATTATATTTTCTATATAAACAAACATAGAGTAATATATATTTTTTACAAACAAATTATAAATAAATGTTTGTTCAAATTCTTGGTTACAGAAATTTATTATATTAATTATTGCAATAATATCTATTACTATGCTAATTACAAAGAGTATATAAAACATTGTAATAAATATTTTATCTATCATTATTTTATTTTTCATATTACTTATCTTCTTTCTAACAATAACATATTTTAGTTAATAAGAGGTTAAATAGTTATTAAATATATCATTGATGAAGTACTATCCATCTATTGTCTTCATGTATATTTATAATCTTTTTTATTTTATTGCAGGTTTTATGTTGTTTTTCTTCTTCTGATCCTATTTTATACATAGGATTTAAACCAACACAATTACTATCATACCACATATATAAAAATAAATATGGTATACCTATTATTAAAAATATAGTAATTAAAATTATAATTATTATACTTATATTTCTTCTAGTATGTTTTTCTTTTGATTTAGGTAATTGTTTTGTTAATTTTTCTTCTTTTTTAGTTTCTATGTTAGAGATATTATTTATAACAACATTACCACAATACTTACATACTCTACTATTATCTTCTATTTCTTTTTTACATACTTCACATATTTTACTCATATAATCACTACCTTACTTTTATTTACATACATTCATAATCTTTATAAAGATTGCTAGATAGAAAAGTGAAAGACAACATCCTGCAATTACATCTGTTGTATAGTGTACTCCTACATAAATTCTACTTATCATTATTAGTATTATTAATAGTGATAATCCAATACAAGTTGTATTTCTAAGCCAAGGTGTTTTTATTTTTTTATATGAGAAATATATTAATAGTCCGTAGAATGCAGTGGAAAGCATAGCATGACCAGATGGAAAACTATATCCTGTTTCATTTATTAATCTTAAAATATTTGGTCTTTCTCTTGTAAAAATACTTTTTAATATTACATTTATTAATGGTACAAGTAATACATTAAGCACAATATAGAATCTTTCTTTATTATCTTTAAATATTACTAAACATAATATTACAGTAATTATAATTATAGGATTTCTATTTGCAAATATAGTAATAAATTTAAAAAAATTATTTAGTATGGGATTTCTTATACTTACTAGAAAGTTATATACTGTATTATCTATATTAAATACATCTTTTTGTAATAGTTCCATTGCTATTATTAAAAATATTAATAAAGCTATAATGGATACTATATTATACCAATTCTTTTTTACTGCTTTCATTTTTATCCTCCTAATTATATTATAATATAATTAATAAAAATTAAAAAGTATGTTATATTAATTATGGTGATTATTATGCGTGTTAGTCATGAGTTTGGACCTTTTTATAAGAAAAATTCTAAAGTTTTAATTCTTGGTAGTATGCCATCACGTAAGTCTTTAGAAGAAGGTTTTTATTATGCTCATCCACAAAATAGGTTTTGGAAAGTTCTTTCTTTTATTTATAATGAGGATATTCCACAGACAATTGTGGATAAAAAGAATTTTTTAGAAAGACATTATATTGCTTTATGGGATGTTATTGAAAGTTGTGATATTAAAGGTTCAAGTGATTCATCTATTAGAAATGTTGTAGTAAATGATATAAATTATATTCTTAATAATTCTAATGTTTCTGTTATTTATACTACTGGAAGAGTATCTTATAATTTGTATAATAAATATTGTAAAGATAATACTGAAATTGATGCAATATATCTTCCTTCTACTTCTCCTGCAAATTGTGGAAGAGGTATTTTTGAGAAACTAGTATCAGAGTATTCACAAATTAAAGATATTACTTCCTAACCTTTATGACATCATCTTTTTGTAAGTACCCTATTAACATTGTCGATGATGGATCATGTTTTTTTATATTATCTTTTACTTCTTGTTCATTAAAATTAGCATAACAATATTTACAGAAATGGTTACAAGTATTATATACTCCTATATCAGCCATTTCTACACATTTACAAGCATTATTTTTTCTTGCTTTCCATAATTTAAAATTAGTTTTTCCTGTCATTTTAAAAGCTAAATTTCTTGATATGCAATCTCTTTTTATGAATCCATATTCACATAAATTTTTCTCTTCTGAACATGTTTGAACTGTCATGTTATTTTGTTTTGCTACTTTGGAAAAGTATGTACCTATTTCTTTAGAGTCATTATCTGTTAATTCTTCTAAATTTAGAACATCTTTATTTTTGGATACGTTTTTATAATCATCTATGAAGGATACTATTATATTTTTGACATATCCATTTAATAGATTACATAATTTATTAAATGCTTTTTTATGATACTCTATGTTATATTTTTTATTTTTTAATATAGGATCATATCTAATATATAAGTTATCTATTCCTACTATTTTGGATATTCTTTTTACCGAATTAATTATTTCTGTTTTTGATGGAACATTTATTTCTAAATCTTTATTATAAGGAGTTATTGTTACATGAAATATAATAGGTTTATTTATATCTTTTAGGTGTTTTTCTATCGGTATAGGATTTTTAGTACAAAATAGTATTAAATCTACATCTTTAAAGTATATTCTACTAACCTGTGTTTTAACAAATGGATTTCTAACATCTATGAATCCTTCTTTTATTCTATTTAAAAACCAAGGTGTGTAGAATGCTACTATATCTGTTCTTCCACTTACATTTAAAATCATTTTTCCTCCTTATATTTAAAAATGGGGCTGAGTGGAAATGAATAATTTCTATTCAGTCTCTTTTTTGATTAAGAAAAATT
>CANQHJ010000055.1 GCA_947623665.1 uncultured Bacilli bacterium | reverse complement strand
TCATATATAGGTTTAGTATATCCTAGTGATTATGGTTATACATTTGGAAAAGGAGTAAATAATACAATGTACAATTCTTTATCTAAAACAAGTAGTGCAAGTTCTAGTTGGATGTATAAAAGTTCATATATTTGGTGGACAATAACTCCAAATACTTATTCATCGAATAAAGTATTTTACTTTAAAAAAACTGGAGAAATAGATAATAGCCTATTATCTTGTGGGAATGGTGATGAAACAGTGCGTCCAGTTGTATATTTAAAATCTAATGTAAAAATAACAGGTGGAGATGGAAGTAAAGATAATCCATATACAATAGGGTGATAATATGAAAGAAAGTATAGAGTTAAAAAGCCAAGGAATATTTTATAATGTATATGATAAAGATGCATATGTGTTATATAGTATAACAGATTATAAAATAACAAATGGACGCCTTGGCTTTCCTAAAGAAAAAATAGATAAAGTAAAAAAGATTTTAGATGATAAAAGTATTAATTATAGTATAGATGGAATAGATAAAACATTTAAAAAGAATAACTATAATAAATATTTAAAAATAGGTACAAAGATATATAATAGTGAAATAGAAAGAACAAATCTACTAAAAAATATAAAGAAATTACCTTATGATAAAGTATTAGAAATATCTAAATATGTTAATTATATTATTTATAAATAGAATAAGTATATTCCTATTTTAATAAATTTATGTTATTATATATTCGTGATGAAGTATGAAAGATGTATATATTAAAGATGATAAAAAATTTTATTCTAATATTAGAAAGTATGCTAATAAGAAAAATGTAAAATTACATTTATTGATGAATGATAAAGACATTACAACAGACAAAGGAATAGATAGGAAAAACTTTGATGATATGGAGTCTAAATATAAAATATATTGTGTACATGCAATAAATATTAAAGACTCAAGAAAAAGATATTCTTATATTTATGATATAGTTTGTGATTTCCTAGATTATCAATTTATAGATCTTAATGTATGTGGATTTAAAGATAATGTTTGTTTAGGTGTTAAAAATGGATGTCATTGTACTGATTCCAAGAATGGTTGTTGTTATGGAACAAGCAGAGGCCTTTGTAAAAAATATGTAAATGGAAAATGTACAATAAAGTCTATATCTTGTAAATTGTTTACATGTAGATATTTAAGAAAACAAGATGTAAGATTTAAAATAGATAGTATTCCATTATTAAAATATTTCTTTAATCCAATGCAAAAATTTATATTATGGGATTCTATCTTTAAAGATAAAGATGCCATAATAGAATTATTAATGAAATACAAACAACACTTTAGTATTTAGTTTAATACTAAAGTGTTTTTAGTATAAAAATGTAAAGAGACAACATTTTACATAATATATACAAAATTACTTATGTTATAATAAACTTATGAGGTAACTATTATGAATAAAAATATAGTTAATAAAATGTTAGATATAATATATTTTTTAGCTAAAATATCATTAGTATTAATGGGTGTATATATTGGCATAATGTATTTATTTTTTATGATAATTAATATAAGTAATCCTAGTATTTTTGAAAGTTCATTTATTGTAACATTTAATACTATGATTATTATATTACTAATAGTATGGTTTTTATCATATTGTGATAATAAAAAGATAAATAATAATTTAGTTAATAAAATATATAAAACTATTAATCATATTTTATATTTTACATCAATAATAGGGTGCTTTTTCTTAACTTTTATGCTGATATTAATGTTAAGTGGGATTTTTATCTATAATGACCCTATTAATATAATTGAATTATTAGTATTTATAATTATTCCATATCTTGATTTAATAATGAGTAAAAGTATTTTTAATAAAAAAATTAGATATATTTTTTATCTTTATACGATAATAGTTATTGTATTTTCTTGTTTTTATAATCTGCAAACTAATGGCACGATTTTAATACTATATGATTGAAATTTTTAAGAAAATATGGTATAATATGCTCCATTAAAAGGAGGTATTATATATGAATACTAAAGTAGAAGAAACAATGGAAAAAATTTATGATGAAATTGATAAAAAAGTCTTAGGAGTAAATGAAGAAGGACTAAAAGAATACATGACAAAATTAGTAGAGGATAGTCATATTGATTTTAATACAATACCTTTAGAATGGTTAGTATCTAATACAATTAGCAATATGTATCCAACAGAATCTACTAATGATATGTCTGTAGTAGATTGTTTTGTATCAGAAGATGAATTTGAAGAAGCAACAAGTGAAAAGTTTGGTGTTATAAATCCATTGGTTTATATATTTGCTCAAGAAACAGCAGCAAATGTACAAGCAAAGTTAGTTACTTCAGAAACTAGAAAACAATATATTAATACTCATAAGCAAGATTTGGATTCAGACATACTTGTATCAGCTACTGAACGTTGTAAACAACTATTAAAAGAATACTTAAATAAAAGTCATAAATAATAAGAAAAAGTTATTCGAAAAATTCGAATAACTTATTTTTTTAATTTTTAATTTTTTCTTCAAGTTTAGAAATAATAAAATACATAAGGTAAGATATAACACCTAATATAACAACAGAAGTAATTACCAGATTAATATTAAATACTTGAGAACCATACATAATTAAATATCCTAGACCTTTCTTTGATACTAAAAGTTCTCCCATAATAACACCTATTAAACTCATACTAATATTAATCTTTAAACAATTAACTAAAGTTTTATAATTACTAGGTAAAATAACTTTTAAAAATATTTGTTTTTTACTTGCATTTAATGATTTTAATAGATTTATAAAACCTATATCTGTAGATATAAAACCATTATATACATTTATAATAGAAATAAATGTCGAGATAAGAAGAGCCATGAAAATAATAGAATTTGTACTAGCACCTACCCAAATTATAATAATAGGACCTAAAGCAACTTTAGGAAGAGAATTTAAAATTGTAAGATAAGGATCTACAATTTTAGCTATTGTATCATTCCACCAAAGTATAGTTGCAACTAAAACTCCTATAATGGATGCTACTAGAAAACTTACTATAACCTCAAATAAAGTAATACCTATATGAGAAAATAAATTACTCTCTTGTATTAAAGAGTCTATAGTAGATATAACTTTACTAGGAGAAGAACTTAAAAATGTATTAATTAAATTAAGTCTAGCAAGTACCTCCCAACCAACAAGAAAAAGTACTATAATAGATATTCTCATAATCATTATGAATATCTTTTTTCTTTTAATTTGTTTTAAATATTCTAAATGCTCTTTACTATATTTGTACATCTAAATCTCTCCAAATCATATCATAGTATTTAGGAAATTCTTTAGTCTTTCTATTATGAAGAGGATTCTTTCTATCAGTAAGTTTTATATCATATATCTTTTTAATAACTGCAGGTCTTTTTGATAATACAATAATTCTACTACTGACACTGATTGCCTCTTCCAAATCATGTGTTACCATAATTGCAGTCTTTCCTTCTTTTTTTATAATGTTATAAATATCATCACAAATAGCAAGACGAGATTGATAATCAAGGGCACTCATAGGCTCATCCAAAAGTAAAATATCAGGTTTAATTGCCAAAGTTCTAATTAATGCAACTCTCTGTCTCATACCTCCTGAAAGACTATCTGGATATTTATCTTTAAATTCATAAAGACCATAAGTCTTAAGTAAAGATATAACATAATTTTTATTCTCTTCATTTAAAGTATTATTAACCTCAAGTCCAATTAAACAATTTTCAAGTATAGTTCTCCAAGGAAATAGGAAATCTTTTTGTAACATATAACCTATAACACAAGATTTATCTCTAAATTTAATATTACCTCCACTAGGTTTTTCTAATGAAGAAAGTATCGATAAAATTGTAGATTTTCCACATCCGGAAGGTCCAATAATCGATACAAATTCTTTATCTTTAATATCAAATGTAATATCATGTAATGCTTCTGTTTCAGAAGATAAGTCATGATAGAATTTTTTTAAGTGTGATATTTCTAAAATATTATTTTCCATACATTAAATCACTATATGATACTTTTTTCTCTAATGCCTTAGCATCTATCATGATGTCTTGTAAGTGATCAAAAGATTCTTTGCTAAAGTTTGTTGTCTTAGGCCAAGCCTCTATTTCTCTATAACGTTTTACTGCACTTTCTATATCATTAAGTGATGTATCTGGAAATTGGTCTAAAATAACTTCTGCTACTTCTTTATCAGAATGATTATGTACAAAATCAAGTCCTTTTTGAATAGCCTTTGTAAAGTTCTTTATAACTTCTTTGTTTTTCTTTAAGTAACTTGTTTTAGCACTATAAGATGTATATGGAACAACACCACCAAGTTTACCAACACTTGCAACTACATGACCATAACCTTGTTGTTCTACTTGAGTAGCATTAGGTTCAAATAAAGTAACGAAATCACCATTACCACCAATAAAAGAACCACTCATAGCTGCAAAAGCAACTGATGTATCAATATTTACATCTTTTGTAGGATCAATTCCATTTTGTCTTAAAGCATATTCAAAAGTCATCTCAGGCATTCCAGCAGCTCTACCACCAATAATAGTTTTTCCTTTTAAATCTTCAAGTTTAAAGTCTTTATATTTTTCTCTAGATACAAGAAAAGTTCCATCTTTTTGAGTAGCTTGTGCAAAAGTTTTTAAATAATCATCAGTACCACCATTATAAACATAAATAGTTGCCTCACTTCCACAAAAACCAATATCAGCATCTCCTGCTAAAACAGCCGCAGTAACTTTATCAGCACCACTTGCCAAAGTAAGATCTAAATCAATACCTAAATCTTTGAAATATCCTTTTTCAATTGCAACATATTGTGGAGCATAAAAGATTGTATGAGCAACTTCTGCTAGTCTAACCTTCTTAAGATTACTATCATTATCTTTTTTAGTAAAAGTAAAAAGTACCAAGCAAGCCACTACAAAAACAACAACTATACCTCCAACATATAACCATACTTTTTTCATTAACATCCTCCTTTTTTCAAAGTCAAAGTATTATATGTAATTATAATAAGTTGTGTTAATCATACTAAAAGCAAGTCTATTTAGATTTATTTTTTTTGTGTTATAATATTAGTGAGATAAATAGTAATTTGTAGGAGGTAAATGTGTTAATAAATACTATAGGAAATAAAGAAAATAAAAAAATAATAATGCTATCAGGCTCTTTTTGTAATAGTAAAAGTATGGAAAACTTGTATAATATTTTAAAGGATGATTATTATATAATTCTTCCAGAATATACAGGTCACTATGAAAATAGTACATTTACAACAAGAAAAGAAGAAGCATCTCATGTTATGGAATATTTAAAAGAAAATAATATTCAAACTATTGATATGATATATGGGCAATCAATGGGAGCAGAAATTGGAATAGAATTATTGTATCAATTAACTAATAATGGAATAAAAGTTAATAATTCTTTTTTTGATGGTGCTCCATGTATAAAGTTATCTTATTTATATAAAAAAATTATGTATTTTAAATTTAAAACTTTAATAAAAATGCTTAAAAGTAAGTCAATGGATGATTTAATGAACTGGAAATTTTTAAATAAATTTACAAATGGAGATCCAGAATCGTTAAAGCCAATGCTTGAACCAATATTAGAGATTGCTCCAATAATATCAAATGAAACAATATCTAATGAAAATGAATGTTGTTATACTTTTGATTTTCCAAAATTAGATGATGATATTCAAAAGATAATGTATTTCTTTTATGCAAAAGAAGAAAAGGCATATAGAACGTGTATAGACGGAGTGAAAAAAGCCTATCCAAATGCTAATTATGAAATTGTAGAAGGTTATGGTCATTTAACGTATTCTGTCAAGAATAAAGATGAATATGTAAAAAAGCTAAAGAAAATTATCAAATAAATATTAATTTGTAAGAAAGATTGGAGTGTTAATTATGGCTAATGAAAGAAAAAAAGAACTTATAAAAAAATTAAACAAGAATTAAATAAAAAATTACAATTTGTGTTAGTAAGTAATTTGTAATAATGAATGAATTATGATTTTTTAATTGAAAGTCACTTTTTTGTAAATACAATTGAGTAGAAAATTTGTTTTTGATATTTTAATAAAAGAGAGGAATTGAGTATGCAAGAATATTTTGATAAAGCAATAAAACTTGCTGAATTAGGAGTTAAAAACTTAGAAGGTGGTCCATTTGGAGCAGTTGTTGTTAAAGATAATAAAATAATTGGTTATGGAAATAATAAGGTTTTAAAAGAAAAAGACCCAACAGCACATGCTGAAATAATTGCTATACGTGATGCATGTAAAAGATTAAATACTCATGATTTAACTGATTGTGTTATTTATACCACTAGTGAACCTTGTCCTATGTGCTTATCAGCAATTATTTGGTCTAATATTAAAGAAATTTATTTTGGAACTGATAGAAAAGAAGTAGCAGACATTGGCTTTCGAGATGATATGATATATAATTATTTAGAAAATAAAGAAAAAGATATTTTAGAAATTCATCATATTGAAAATAAAAGATGTCAAGAACTACTTAAAAGTTATAATCATGAACTTTATTAAAAATAAGCAAGGCAAATTACAATTTATATAAGTAAGATTATCAACTTTGATAGTCTTTTAATTTGATATAAAATATATAAAGAGAATACTAAAACTGGTTATTTTTCTTATATTACATACTACAATGAATAAAAAAATAAATCACAATTAATGATTTACCATAAAACTTATTTTTTCATATCTATTTTAATTTCTTCTATTATATGACCAATATTTCCTTCACCAGCATATTTATTTATATCAAAAAAATTATCATTTATTGAAACCCATTGAAGTTTATTTACTTCTTCAATTAAATTAACATTCTTATTTAATATTCCATAATATACTTCTAGTTCTTTATCCCATTTTATATATGAAATATTCATAAAATATATTAATTTAATATCATTTTTTGTAATATTTGTCTCTTCTTTCAATTCTCTATATGCTTCATTTAATCCATAATTTTCATTTTCTATTTTCCCACCTACAAAATTAAACATTCCTTTATATGGTTCTTTAGTTCTTTTACACATTAGAATTTTCTGAATATTTTTATCAAAAATCACTATGATATTCATTTTCTTCATAATACTAACTCCTTATATTATTATACTTGATTATAATTATTACAAAACAAATTTTAAATAAATTATATAGTAAATTTAATTTTATTTCAATTATAGTTGTTGCATTTAAAGTTAATTCTGATGAAGCAAGTCTATTTAGATTTATTTTTTCGTGTTATAATATTTAGTAAGATAAATAGTAGTTTGAAGGAGAATTAATTATGAATAGAAAGTATAGTGTTTTAAAAGATTTAGCTATTTATATATTAGAAATAATTATTTCTTTTATATATGCTAAAAATAATTATGTTGATTTAATGCCTATGGTTTATAATTATGAACCCTTTATAGATCCAATTATATTTAAGTTTATAAATTTTAACATAATAATTTGGTCATTTGTTTTAGTGATTTTATCGTTTGTATTGGATAGAATTTTTAAAAATAAAAATAAGAAATTTAAATATTTTATACAGTTAATTATATTAATAATTATAGGATTGGCAGTCTATATAAAATTTGTAGAAAAAGCTTATTAATACAAATTACAATTTATATAAAATCTAAATGCAACTAAAAGTTGATAGTTTAAAATATTTTTTACATATATAATATACTCTGAAAAGGAGGTACTCTAATGAAATTTGGAGATAATTTGAAAAAAATAAGAATTTTGAAAAAACTATCACAAGAAGATTTAGCTGAAAAAGTAAATGTATCTAGGCAATCAGTAAGTAAATGGGAAACTGGAGATGCTTTTCCTACAATGAATAATTTATTAGAATTATGTAAAATTTTTCATTGTAAAATTAATGATTTGGTAAATGATAGTATCATTGATATTGATTCACTAGGAGATGAAGTTAAAACTAAAGTTGTCAGTTTAAAAAAAGAAGAACAAAAGAAAATGAAAGTTTTAAGTAAAATCATTTCTATAATATCTAAAATAGGAAGAATTTTTTGTTATGTAGCTATCCCATTTATTTGTTTAGTTTTAATATCTTCACCTTATTTTATTAATAAAGTTGTAATAAAAGATAATAATTTAACTTTAAATTTGAGAGATAATAATATCAATCTTTCAGAAAAAGACGACAAAATAGTCTTAAAAGTTGGTTCATTTGTTTTAGCAGATGCTGATAAAGAATTTTTAAATACCAAAGTAATATCTATATTTGAAAAAAATAGTAAAGCTAAAATAATTGGTTATGTTGAAACAGGTTTTGCTGTTCTATTAGTAACGATTATTTTAACATCTATAATATTTAAACATTTAGAAAATTTATTTGATAATATCAATAAAGGAGAAACACCATTTACTTTAGAAAATGTTAGTTTAATAAAGAAGATTGCTTGGA
>CANQHJ010000054.1 GCA_947623665.1 uncultured Bacilli bacterium | reverse complement strand
TTATTAAAAAAGTATCAAAGATTTCAATTAAGATAAAAATTAATTAAAATTCTTCGTAAAAAACCGAAACTCAAATTTTATTTTACTTGTAATCTTAATTATAAAATGTTATCATAGAAATAGAATAAAGAGGTGTGCCTATGAACCCAGTAATAACATTTTTTAGAGATACATTAGATGGAACAACTTATGTAATAGTTTGTTCAGTATCAGCAGTTTTATTATGCGCTTGTATTGGCTATTTAGCAGAAAAAAAATCCAAAAATAAAAATCAAAAATTAGAAGAAGATAATCAAACTACAAATAATGTATCAGAAGAATCAACAGTCCCAATGAGTCAACAGGCAACCCCAGAACCTTTAGAAAATTATCAAGAGACAGCATATGTTACACCTAGTCAAGAAATAATGGCAGGAGTAGAATCACAACCAACAGTTAAGGAGCAACCTAATAACGTGAATGAAATGGTTGATCAAACACCTCAAGAAAGTTATCAACAACCACAAATGCCACAGGCAGTAGAAAACCAACAACCACAAGTTCCAACAATGGCAGTACCACAAACAGATCCAGTATCATCCACAATACCACAACAACAAACACCTACAACACCACAGTATCAACAACCACAGATGCCACAACAAAGTATGGATCAATTTTCACAACCACAAGCTCCACAACAAATGCCACAAGCACAATCTAGTGAAATATTTCCAGCAGTAAATAATCAAATACCTACTGCACAAATAGATACAGTAGCAACCAATATGGAAGCTGCAACACTTGAAACACCACAAGTACCAGAACAGATAGAAAATTTACAAAGTACAGAACAACCTATTGAAAATATAGAAACACCACAAGCGCCATCTACTCAAATTGAACAACCACAAATGCCACAGGCAGTAGAAAATCAACAACCACAAATTCCAACAATACAATAATAGTTTATAAAATAAAAATATAATAAACAGAAAACTTTACTAATCATAATAATTGAGTTATACTAAAAAAGTGTTTCTCTGAAAGGAAGTCGATAAAATGGGTTTAACAACTATAACACTAACTGATGTTATTTCTATTACTAGAAAACTAGTAGATATTTCATTAGTATGGTTTATATTTTATATAATTTTAAAGAATATAAAGAACAATGTAAAACTATCTTTACTATTTAAAGGAGTAGCCTTTGTAATAGTTTTAAAATTTATAAGTAATTGGCTTGGTCTAACAGTAATAGGAGTATTACTTGAATATGTAATGACATGGGGACCACTTGCTTTAATAATAATTTTTCAACCTGAAATTAGAACTATGCTAGAACAGTTAGGACGTAATCAATTACTTGGAAGACATAAAATCTTAACAGTAGATGAAAGAGAACATGTAGTATATGAATTAGTTCAAGCAATGGATTTTATGAGTAGACGAAAAATAGGTGCTTTAATAGTAATTGAAAGAGATATAAGTTTAGGAGACTATATTGACAAAGCAAAAAAATTATATGCAGATCTTAGTAGTGATTTATTAATATCAATTTTTTTTGAGGGGAATCCATTACATGATGGAGCAGTAATCATTCAAGGAGATAGAATTACTTGTGCTGGAGCAGTATTTCCAACAAGTAGTAGTAACAAAATAAATCGTCATCTAGGAACTAGACATAGAGCAGGACTTGGAATAAGTGAAGAAACAGATGCTGTAGTTTTAATAGCATCAGAAGAAACTGGAAGATTATCTGTTGCTCTAAAAGGAGAAATGTTCTATAATTTATCAATAGATGACGTTAGAATAATGTTAATTGATGAGTTAAGACCAAAACAAGATATAGAATTTGATGATGAAGAATTAGATGAGGATGAGATATATGAAGAAAATAATTAGAGGTATTGGATCTTTCTTTGATAAATGGTTAATTACTCCTATAACAAAATTAATATTAAACATCACAAGTATATTTAAAAGAAATAGTAAAAGCTTAGAAAGAACTTTTAATAAAAAGTCGACATTAATAGTTATATCTTTAATTCTAGCATTTGGAGTATTTATATTAATAGATAAAGAATCAAATGTTATGATTGATCAATACGCAGAAGTTTTATATAAACAACCTGTATCTGCAATTTATAATGAAGAGTTATATGTAGTAGAAGGATTACCAAAAACAGTAGATATCACTTTAGTAGGACAAAAACGACACATTTTTTTAGCAAAACAATCACCTTCTAAAGGAGTATCTGTAGACTTAACTGGATTAAAACCAGGAAATCATAAAGTAACGTTAAAGTATTCACAACGTCTAGCTTCTCTAGATTATAGATTAGATCCATCAACTGTAACAGTAACAATTTATGAAAAAACATCTGCAACCAAAGCACTTACATATGATGTATTACATAAAGATAATTTAGATAGTAAACTATATATTAAAAATGTAGAGCTTGATCGTGATGATGTAATTATAAAAGGTGCTGAATACAAACTTAAAAAAGTAGCATCCGTCAGAGCATTAGTAGATGTAGATGAATTTGTTAATGCAAAGGCTGGAGATATGATTTTAAAAGATGTACCACTTGTTGCATATGATACTGATGGAAATGTTATTGATGTAGAAATAGTACCAAAATCAGTAGATGCTAATGTAACAATAACTTCACCTTCAAAAGAAGTTCCTATTAAAGTAGTACCAAAAGGAAACTTAGCATTTGGAAAAGCAATTAAAACATTAACGCCATCTATTTCTACAATAACAGTATATGGTGATGAAAAAACAATAGAAAATATTGAATATATTCCAGTAAATATCAATGTAAAAGGACTTGATTCAGATAAAGACTATAATGTAACAATTAAAAAACCAACAGGAATAACTGAACTAAGTCAAAATACAATAAAAATAAAAGTTGGAATAGATGATTCTAAAACACAAGAATTTGGAAATATAAGTGTTGCCACTGAACACTTAAATGAAAAATATAAAGTTCAAGCCTTATCAGAAAGTGATAGTAGAGTAACAGTAGTTGTTAAAGGTTCTCAAGATATTTTAAGTTCAATAGATGCATCAACTATAAAAGCATACATTGACCTAGAGAAATATGGAGTAGGAGAACATGAAGTTCCAGTTAAAGTTACTGGTAGTGATGTAAGACTTTCATATTCATCAAAAACTAAAAAAGTAAAAGTTAGAATAACCGAAAAGTAGAGTAAACACTCTACTTTTTGTAATACTTAAAAAAAATATCCATATACTTTAATGAGAAAGTAAATGGAGGTCTTAAATGAAAAACAAATTTATAAAAGTAACAAGTTTATTAATTCCTTTAGGATTCATATTACTAGTAACTGGCTGTGGAAAATATAGTGAAAAAGATTTATTAAAAGACTTAGATAAAAAAATTACTAAAACAGATGCTTATCACTTAAAAGGAAATTTAGAAATTACTAATAATGATGATGTATATAATTATAAAGTAGAAGTTTCTTATAAAAAGAAAGATAAGTATAAAGTAAGTTTAAAAAACACTGCAAATAATCATGAACAAATAATTTTAAGAAATGATGAAGGAGTATATATATTAAACCCTTCACTTAATAAAAGTTTTAAATTTCAAAGTGATTGGCCATACAATAATTCTCAAATATATCTTTTAGAGTCTGTTTTAAATGATATAAAAAATGATAAGAATAGAACATTCAAAAAAACAGATAAAGGATATAATTATGTAACTACAGTAAATTATCCAAATAATAAAAAATTAATAAAACAAAAAATTCAAATAAATAAAAATTTAAAATTTAAAAAAATAGATGTACTAAATGAAGATAATATTCCACAACTTACTATGGAATTTACAAAAGTAGATTATAATCCTACTTTCAATAAAAATTATTTTGATTTAAATGAAATAATGAAAAGTGCAGAAGTAAAAGAAGATGTAAAAACTACAAGTAGTTTAGATGAAACAATTTATCCCTTAGTGTTACCTAATGGAACAAAATTAACAAATGAAGAAAAAGTACAAAAAGAATCAGGAGAAAGAATAATAATGACTTTTGAAGGAGACAAGTCTTTTCTACTGGTAGAAGAAACTTCAACTAAAGAAGATGAATTCACAGTTATTCCAACATTAGGAGAACCTTATCAATTAATGGATACATATGGTGTAATGACAGACGATTCCCTAACATGGTCAAGTAATGGAATAGATTATTATATTGTTAGTGATGTTATGAATCAAGATGAATTAATAGAAGTAGCATCTTCTATAAGTGCCATACCTACAATGAAATAAGAGTATTAATTGCTCTTTTTCTTTTTTTTAATATTTAATAAAAAATTATATTGTAAAAAAATAAAAAAATTTTAATTAAAGCAACAAAAATAGGAAAAATTGAAAAATCGTATGTTATAATGTTGGCGTATACAAAGAAATGCATGTATTAAATAAAAATGAAGGAAGGTGTTTATATAAGTTAAGACTTTTTAATTAGAAAATTTTTTTGAATTATTAGTTAAAAATAGGAGGTAAAAAATGTTAAATATAGAAAAAAACGTAAAAGAAATTAGATTATATAAAAACGCACTAATTAGTAATGAACATCATGAAAGAATTTACTTGACAAAAAAATATATGGAAATAGAATTTTTTAATGGAAAAATTATTAAATTAGATCCTATTGCAGGAACAGATATTACAGATAGTGATTATTTAAAAGTAATAGATAAAGGTAAGTTAGTTAAAAATATTTACAGAAGTAACTTATTAAGACTATAATGATTCCTTTATTTGAAAAAATGTTATTTTAATTCTTTTAAATATTTGCTTTATAGATCCATCTTTGTTTAATGCTTTATAGTAATTATTTTTCCAAAAAAGAACACATCTATTTAACATAAGTCTGTAATCTCTTATACAAAGTATACTAGATAAATACAACAAAAGTTTGTGGATATTTCTACTAAGGATTAACAAATTGCTTGTTTTTCTTTGATTTTTTAATTATTTAATGTTACAATAAATTCAGGTGAACAAAATGGCAAAAAAGAAAACAAAAAATAATAATAAAAATAAAGAAATTAAACAAACTAAAAAAGAAGAACAAAAAATAAAATTAGATGTAAAAGGTTCTACCGATTCAGAATCAATTAGTAAAGTTATTAAGTATTTAATCGTAGTAGTAATTATTTTTGTAGGAGTTTATTTCTTAACAGATTATATTACTAATCATAGTAGTAATAGTAATTATAAAAAACAAGTTGGAGAAGCAACTATACAAAATGATAAAATACTAGCAGGATCAGCATTTAATAGAAATGATGAAGAATACTATGTATTGTTCTATGATGTAACAGGTGATAGTACATATACTGATTTATATAGTACATATAAAGAAAAAAAAGATCATTTACCAATATATTATGTAGATATTAAAGAAGGTTTAAATAAAAAATTCATTGGAGAGGAAGTAAATGAAGAACCTAATGATATATCTGAATTAAAAGTAAATGGAACAACACTTATTAAGATTAATCACAAAGAAGTAGAAGAATATATTACAAATGAAGATGAAATAAAAGAAAAATTAAGTTAATAGTCAAATGATTATTAACTATATGCCTCAATAGCTCAGTTGGTTAGAGCACTTGACTGTTAATCAAGGGGTCCTAGGTTCAAGTCCTAGTTGAGGCGCCATATTAAAACTATTGAAATCCTTATATAAGGATTTTTTGTTTTAGAGAATAGTTAAAAATACAAATAAAAAATTAATATCACAAAGTTAATTTGACATAGTATAATAATAGTAGTAATATAATAATGGAATTAAGAAAGGATGTTATATTTGTGAACACATTAATAAATCAAAACTACTTTAATAACTTTTTTGGAACTTGGGCTTTTTACTTTAGCACAAGATTTATTGCGTGTATTAAATATAAATATTCCATTCTAATGAGCAATTTAGGTTGTTAAATAAACTATTATAGTCAGAGTCTCATTTGAATGAGGCTCTTTTTTTGGGAGGAGAAGTAAGATGAAGAAAGAATTAGTTAAAAGAGAAAGTCAAGAAGAGGATACTATTATAAAAATAGATGGAGAAGTAATAATAGGAGATAATAAATTAATGATGATTGCTGGTCCATGTTCAGTAGAATCAGAAGAACAAGTCATGGAAATTGCAAAACAAGTAAAAGCAAGTGGTGCAAAATTTTTAAGAGGAGGAGCATTTAAACCTCGTACATCACCATATGATTTTCAAGGATTAAAAGAAGAAGGATTAAAGCTATTACAAAAAGCTAAAGAAAAAACAGGATTAAAAATAGTATCAGAAATAGTATCAATTGATGATATAGAATTATTCGATAAATACGTTGATGTCATTCAAATAGGTGCTAGAAACATGCAAAATTTTGACCTTCTAAAAAAAGTTGGTAAATTAAATAAACCAATAATTTTAAAAAGAGGTTTATGCGCAACAATAAAAGAATGGTTGATGGCTGCTGAATATATTTTAAATGAAGGGAATAAAAATGTAATTCTTTGTGAAAGAGGTATAAGAACATATGAAACAGCAACCAGAAATACTTTAGATTTATCATCAATTCCTGTAATAAAGAAATTAAGCCATTTACCAATTATAGTAGATCCATCACATGCTGCAGGTCAAAAATATTTAATTGAACCACTTTCAAAAGCTGCAATTGCAGTAGGCTGTGATGGACTAATAATAGAAGTTCATAATCATCCAGAAAAAGCTTTATCAGATGGAGAACAATCTATCACACCAAAAATGTATGAAGATTTATGTCAAAATATAAAACCAATTGCCAAAGTAATGAATAAAAAGTTATAAAAAGATAATAATGTAATAAATTACAAGTTATCTTTTTTTCTTTATATGATATAATTAAAGTGTAGAAGAGGTAAAGATATGAATGATTATTTTACAGAAGAAGAGATAAAAGAATTAATAAAATTAAATCAAATTTCTAGAACAAAAATTATAATAAAAAAAGTATTTGAAAATAAAAAAGATAAAGCAGGAAAACCTTACATCAATCATTTAAAAGCAGTTGCAGAATATTTTACTTCTCCAGATGAGATAGTAACTGCACTTCTTCATGATATAGTAGAAGATACTGAAATAACCATAAATGATTTAAAAAAGTTAAATTATAGTTCTAATGTAATAGAAGCAATAGATTTATTAACAAGAAAAAATGAATCATATGAAAAATATATAGATGAACTTGTAAACAGTAATTCTCTTATTGCAAAAAAAGTAAAAATGTCAGACTTATTAAATAATATGAATTTAAATAGATTAAATAATCCAAAAAAAGAAGATTTTGAAAGAGTAAAAAACAAATATATAAAAACATATACAAAAGTATTAAATAGTATGGAGAAAGATTATTTAAATAATTAATTCTAAATTTTAATATAATGTGATATTATATTAGTAGTGTATTATAGAAGGTGATATAATGACAGAGTTAAAAAAAGATAAGAAGAAAAAAAATATCAAAGAGAAAATAAAAAATAAAGTAGATAAATTTGATAAAAAAGATTACTTTTCTACTTTTGAAGTAGTAATAATTGTTTTAATTGCTATTCTTTTTGGATTCATTATAGGTAATGTAATTTCTTTTACAAAGGATAGAACTATAACTGCAAAAATACCAGCAGAGTTAGAAGAATTTATTGATACTTATAATAATATAGTAGATAATTACTATGAAAAAAAAATAAATAAAAAAGAACTAGTAGATTCTGGAATAAAAGGGTTAATTGATTATTTGGATGATCCATTTTCATTATATATGAATGAAGAAACAGCAGAAGATTTTAATGAAACTGTAAATGGATATTATATAGGTATAGGTGCTTCAATTTCAATAACAGATGGAAAAGTAATAGTTGTCTCTATGTATGATAACTCTCCTGCATCCAATGCAGGAATCAAAGAAAAAGATCAGATTATAAAAATTGCTGGAAAAAATGTAGAGAATAAAAGTTTAAGTGAAATAAGTAAAATAATTAAAGGAAAAAAAGGAAGTAAATTAAAAGTAACAGTTCTAAGAGACGGTGAAGAAAAAGAATTAACAATTATTCGTGGTAAAGTAGAAATACCTTCAGTATCTAGTGAGATAATAGAAAACAATAATAAAATAGGATATATAAAAATAGATACATTTGCTGCTAATACATATAAACAATTTAAAAAAGAATTAAAAAATATTGAAAATAAAAAAATAGACTATTTAATAATTGATGTTAGAAATAATTTAGGAGGACATTTAAGTCAAGTATCTAAAATAATGTCAATGTTCTTAGAAAAAGATAAAGTAATTTATAAATTAGAAGAGAAAAAGAAAAAAACAACTTTCAAGGATAAAACATCAGAACATAGAGAATATCCAGTAATAGTTTTATCTAATAATGCTAGTGCAAGTGCCTCAGAATTATTAATTGCGGCATTTAAAGAGTCTTATCCTAAAGCTACTATAATTGGAACAAAAACTTATGGAAAAGGAACTGTACAAAAAGCATATGAACTATCAAGTGGAGCTAGTATAAAATATACAACAGAAAAATGGTTAACTCCAAAAGGTCATTGGATAAATGAAAAAGGAATTACCCCTAATATAAAAGTAGAAGAAAGTAATGAATACAAAGAAAATGCAACAAGAGAAAATGATAATCAATTGCAAGCAGCATTAAATTATATAGAAAAAGGGGCTGAGTGGAAATGAATAATTTCTATTCAGTCTCTTTTTGCTTTGGAAAAGGAAATTTTTCTTCCATTA
>CANQHJ010000053.1 GCA_947623665.1 uncultured Bacilli bacterium | reverse complement strand
ATTTTTTAGGTTTTAACCATTTTTATTTGTTTATAATGGATAACTTTACAAATCTCCACACTTTGGAAACGCTATCAGATGATATAATCAATTTGACATTTTCGTTATTTTGGAATATATTATTAGACAAAAAAGTTGACTGCAAGGTACTACTCGTACTCGACTTCTTTTCATTTTATCATATTTCAATAAATTATTAATATAATTTTTACTATCTTTTGAATATTAGAATACTTTTATTAATTATCTTGCATATTACTATTAGTAGATGATGTATCCAATTTGACAGTTTTATTATTTTGTGATATATTATCGTCAAATGTGGAAGAAATATCACTACCTTTCGTTTCGGACGTTGAACTAGGAACTTTGATTATTAGTTAAAGTAGACGGTTTCTTCCACATTGTTTTTATTATTAATGATTTACTATTTGATGGAACAACCTCTACTACTGTAGTGCTGTTATCATTATATCTTTTTATATATCTAATAGTTTTGCCTAATCTATTATCCGTACCAGATGTAATATTAGTTGGATTACTAATAATGTCTGGTATTTTTTTTATGTCTTTTTCCGTGATAGCAATTTGTCCTTTTTTTGATTCTACAACTGGATTACCATGCTCTTTCAACATATGCCTTATATCATAATTAGATAATACGTGTTTCCTTCCCGATACATCTATTCCAGTTATTATTTTTATCTTTTTAGAAATAGAATCTTTTACTACTCCAAAGTATGTTTTACCAGTAACATAGTTTTTAGACAATGCCTGTTTTATATTCTTTGTAAAATTATTATTTTCAAGACTATATTCTATACCCTCAACACTCTCATTTTGAGTATTTTTTATTTGTCTTTCATCTAGTTTACTATAATCTTTAATCTTACTCATTAACAGTTTACTCCTTCTGTTAATCTAATATATAAAATTATTTTTTCAATGTAAAACGACACTTTTTAAAAATTCACAAAACAAAAAATAGTAAAAATTAAATTTCCCTATACAATTTTTAACTTTTACTATTTATACCTAACCAAATTAATTAAATTATAAGTTTTTTAAAATTTTCACACTACCTTCACCATTATTAAGTAAATCATATTTAATAAGTTTTCTTCTAACTTCCTTTGCAACCCCTAAATTACCATCAAACAATAAAACATTTACAAACACTTCTTTTATCGTACTCTTAATCAAAGAATAATGGGTACATCCAAGAACTATTGAATCAATATCCTTACTTTTATATTTATTATAAATATCTTTTAAAATATTATCTATTTCTTTCTCATCATCCTCCTCAATAGAAGATGCAAGATTACTACAAGATTCTAAATAAATATTTTGATTACTTCTTTTAAACTCAGTTACTAATTCATTTGTCCTTTCACTCTTAATAGTTGCGGGAGTTGCTAAAACCAAAGTGTTTCTACATCCTGCATCATATGCAACTTTAACTGCTGGTACAGTACCAACAAATATAATATTTGGATATAACTTTTTTAATTTTTCTATACATCTAACGGTTGCTGTATTACAAGCCACAACTATAACCTTACAACCTCTTTTTATAAAGTTTTCCACAATATTCTGTGTAATACTAAGAAGTTCTTCATCACTTTTACTACCATATGGATTATTGCACCTATCTCCATAATAAATATAATTTTCATTAGGAAGTACTCTTTTCAATTCTTCTAAAACAGAAAGTCCTCCCTTTCCAGAATCCATAACACCAATATAATTTTTCATAAAATCCCCCTAACTAATTGCATTTATATACTCATCTATTGTAGTATCTCCCCTAAAACTAATTCTAGGTATTGTATATAAATTACCACCCTTTTTAAACTTCTTCTGTCCTCCAACAAATCCCATAGTAAAGCCAGCTTGTTTTATTGCCTCAATCCCATGATCATTATATTCATAAAACGGAAAACAAAATGCTTCAGTTTGAGCTTTCTCACGACTTGTTTTAAGATCCGCAACTAATTCCTCTAAAGGAGCACATTTCAAAGGACTACCTTGTCCTCCACTACAAACACCAGGAGTATGTAAATTATCAGAATGAGATGCAATTTCTAAATAATCAGATTTAAAAGTATCAATAGAATACCAAGAAGTAATCAAAAACAAAGTAGCATTAACCTTATATTGTTCTAATAAAGGAATAAAGTTTTGAGCCCTAGCACCATCATCGATAGTAATTAAAATACTCTTTTTAGGAAGCCTTATCTTATCCTCATCCCAAAGTTTTAACTCACTTGTTGTAATAGTAAAATAATTATTACTAGTAAGATATTCAAAATGAGACTTTATTTGATCTTCACTATGACAAATTGCCTCTTTGCATTCATTATCTCCATGTAAATATATAAAATGATATACACTAACAGGTAACTCTTCTAGTACTTCTTCACTACTATTATTCTTATTATAAATAGATGAAATATCTTCCTTTTTTACCAAATATAACTCATCATTAAATTCAACATAAACACCTTCATCACTCTTTTTAATTATAGGTAAATCAATATTATAATATAATGTATATACTAACTTTTCATCTTTATAAAGTCTAACTACATCCTTACTCTTAACATTTTCATTAAATACAATATAATTTTTATATCTCTTATCAGTAACAGATAACTTATCTATTTTTAAAACATCACTATACTTAATAAAAAAGTTAAATCCATCCACCTTAAAATATTTAGTATCCTTATTTATCTTAATATCTTTTAAAGTAAACTCTACATCTTTTTCTACATTCATAACTTTTTTATATTTACCATTTTCCATTTTATATAAACTAGTCTTTTTATTAGTCTTAACATATTTATTATAATGACTATTTATCTTTTTAACCACAAGTTTATTTTCACTTTTTTGTTTTTCTTTATAATATTCATTTAACAAAACAAAAAAAGAAGCACCTAAAACAAGAACACCTACAGCCAAAATAATTAAAGTTTTCTTATTTAGTATTTGCTTCATTATCTATCTCCTAACAGAATTATTTTTAACTTTTGTTGTACTAACAACAGGAACTTTTTTATTTTTCTTATTAGTAACTATCCAAGCATTAGAAACACTTCTTCCACCATATTCTCCTCCTGCACTCGGCTTATTATAAAGTTTGCCATTAACAGCCATAGTCGAAGATGCTCCTCCATCTAAATTAGCAGCATTATATGCTTTATATCTTAAAAGTATCTCTATTACTTCATTCATAGTAGCACCAATACTATAACCTGGAAGTCTTCCTTCAATAATTAAAAACAGCACAACACCATCTTTTCTCTGAGCAATAACTGAACGAGGTGCTACTCCCCATCCACCATCACCATGAATAGTAGAAACTTTTCCATTAACAATCAAATTAGGCCCAAATTCTATTGCATCTTTCATTCCCATTGCAATTGCTTCTCTAGGTGTAACATCTGTAAGAAGCATCTTATGGTCTCTTGTAAACCCTATTAACTCTCCACTTCCACCAGCATGTTCCCAAACAGTTAAACTATTCTTTATAATTGCACCATATGGAGTAGAACCATTACCCCAACCATCATTATCTTCAAATCCTCCAGCATTAATACCAACAAGTCCATCATTTTCTTGACATAATTTTGCAACACTCTGTCCTAACTTACCAAGTCTTCTAGGAACAGCAAGCTCAACATCACTAGGATCATATACTGCAACTACATACCCTTTAAATCTTTTCTCATTAAGTCTTACTATTTTATAAACTTCATTATCAGGATCAGGTGTAAGTAATTCTTTTTCATATTCATTACTAAATTTACTAGTCTTACCAATCACAATATCATCTAAATTAACTTTTTCTGTAGGTTTTTCAATATAATTATTACTCATAACTTTTTCTACATGAGCCTCACTATATAAAGTATACGCTAAATACTTATGATTCATAGTAGTCATTGCAGTAGGTATCCAAAATTCATCAAACTTAACAATCGGTGTATAAATAACAATCAATATACCAACTACTAAAATATTAAGAAATATAGTAAACATAGTAAAAACTTTTAATTTAACTCTTTTACTCTTTTTATTTTTACTCATAAATATCACTCCACAACAAAAGGATTTTTCATAGAACCATCCCCACTAACAAAAGTTCTTTTATCAATACAAACAGTAGGTATAATCCTCCTCTTTTCATCAACCTTAACTTCTTCTAAAGTATTATCATTCTTATATACATAAGCCATACTACCAATACTAGAAGTAGTATTCATCAAATAATAATTAGTAAGTTGATCATTTAAAGTTAAATCAAATGAATTCATAAGACCAACTTTATTATTGATTCCTTCAGAATAAAGATATTCATAATCAAGACCATTACTAAATGATACCTCTCCAGTAAACAAAATACATTCAGCAAGCTTTTCTTTATAAGAAAGTGCATTGTACATATCACGATTTAAAAAATATGCAATATTATTTTTTTTAAGAGGATTAAATAAAGAACTATCTTCACTATAACTCATAACTAAATCACTTCCGACATCATCAGTCAAATAATGAGTTAAAGCAAGTCTTATTACATCACCATTATCTTCATATACTTGATATAAATCATTACCTAACTTAACATATTTAGAAATATAATTATCATGATTTTCTTGATCTACAATATAAGGATCACCTAAAGTACCACTTCCACCAAGAACTTTAATACCTTTTTTAAAAGTAAATACAACAATAGTACCAAAAGATTCATAATTATCAGTAGAAACCATTGAACCATTTTCATCAATATATAAATTAGTATTACCATTACCTTTACCTAATATCCAATTATTTTTATTAAAATTTAAATAACTATTTTTACCTAAAGTATTAATATAATCATCAAGTGTAAGTAAAGTAAAATAATCACTTCCAGACTCACCACTACATTCTACTTTATCTCCTATAAGTTCTCCTCTACACCAAGAAGTCTTAACGAGTAAATCTTCAACTCCTGGAATACTATTATAAAAAACACCACTATGAGTCTTACTAGTTTTATTTAACCAATTATAAATATTAGAACTTTTATATGAAGAACTATTTCCATAAAGTAAAGTAGCTTGAGATATATTACTAGCAACTTTAACAGAATTATCATTATTAACTTTTATAATTCTAAATAAACGTCCAGCAAATTTAACATAATTATTATCAACTATTCCCTTAAATACATAACCATCTTTTTCTTGATGAAGACCATTATCTAACTTAGTAACTTTATTAGAAGAAAGAACTGCACTAGCAAGAGTATTAACTTCTTTTTTAGCTTTATTAGTACCTTTACTATAATAATATATAGATCTATAACCAATAAAAAGACCTAATAAAATCATTAGACATATACTAATAACATTAAAAAGAAATTCACCCTTACTATAACGATTAACTTTTTTAACTTTCTTTTTATCCTTCTTACTTGCCATATTTTCATACCTTCCACTATTATAGATTATACCAAATATAAAACTCTCTATCAAGAAAAAGAGCAAAAAAAAGACTACCAATAGTAGCCTTTCAAATTTCAATCAATCAAATCTAATTAAGCAGCTTGTCCATAAACATCAATAGTTACTGTAAATGTTTGAGCAGCACCAGTTACTACATAACTATTATCTACCCACATTTTTAATCTATAGTAATGAGTTCCACTTGATTCAAAACTATCAGTATGTAAAAGTTTTGCATTTGAAAGTGCTTTTCCAGCATCTGTTGCTGCAGTAGTTGCTTCTGGTAATTCTGAATATGTTGTTGGTACAGTTGCATCTTGTGCACTTTCCATATCAGAACCACTAGTATCTTTTTGTAAATATAGTTTAGCATATTGCTCTCCTAAAGTAGATTCAGTCTTTTTAACAGCCATTATATCATAGTTAATTGTAACACTTCCTGATATTGTAGCATTTACATTGAAGTCAAATACTCCTGCTGCATCTGTAGTTCCACTACCTTTAATATCAGATGCCTCAAAAGTTTTACCAACTTCATCACTTACAGGCATAGCATTTTCAATACTGATTCCTTTATCTCCTTCAGTATATACCATTGTGATAGTACCAGTTGTGATTTCATTTTCTTTTTGTCCAGTTTTTGAGTAAGTAAATGCTGCAAATGATATTCCTACTACTGCAACGATTAATATAGCAATTGCTAAAACAGTAGCAATAATTTGTGTTGATTGATTTTGATTATTATTGTTATTATTTTTTTCTTTCATTTTTTTCTCCTCTTTCTTTTTTATTTATTCAGCAATGTTAAGCAACTGCTATAACATTAACCTTCATTTTAAACGTCTCCGAAACTCCTGATGATTGATAATCATTGGAAAGCCATAATCTCAACCTAAATTTTTGTGTACCACTCGATTCAAATGATCCACTATAAAGTTTTTTACCTCCTTTAGCATCTGAAAGTGATTTAAAAGTAGGTACAGTAGCATATTGATAACCAGACATAGGAGTATCAGATTCATTAGTTAAATAAACTTTAATAAATTCTGGATCTAATTTAGCAAGTGTGTCTGTAACATTTTCACCTATAACTTCATATTGAATAGAAGCATCACCTTCAATGGTTGCTGCAACATTGAAATCAAAATAGCCACGAACTACACCTGATACACCACTTTCAGGCAAAACCTTTCCTGCCTCATCATTCATAGGGTAAGTGTTGTTAATTAAAATACCATCACTTGTCTCATTATATACAAATGTAAGAGCACCTGTTTTTAAAGTATTTTCTTCCTTACCAACTCCAGTATAAACAAATACTGCATATGTTATACCGAAAACCATAACGATAAGAGCTAACACAGCAACGAGTGAAACAATAATTTTTTTCTGATTCTCATCTTTACGATTTTCATTCATGTAAAATTTATCCACTCCTCTCCTATCTTATAAAATATTTATATCACAACTTCTTCAACTTATCAATATCTTTTACTAAAATTAACATAATTTTACAAGTAGTTGTCATTTTTTACCAATAAAAGAAAAAGACTAATTAAATAGTCTAACCTAATATATATGGATCATTTGCTTTTCCACTTCCACCAGCTATTAATACATTAGATTTCAAATATACCACTGGTCTTACACCACTAGAAACATTTGCATTATCAGTTTCTATTGAACCATTCGAATTAATACGAAATACTAAATTATCAGAAGAACTTGATGTGAATGTCCATTGATTAGCATTATTAAACAACCAACTAGAAGCAGCATTATCTCCATTGCAACTTAATATATTATTAAAACAATCACTATTTATATTATGCCCAAATGTATATACATAATCACTAGGATAAATAAGTCCAACATTACCATCCCATGTCGTATCAATATGTTCTTTTTTATACATATCATCTGCATTAGATACATTATCTATCTTTCCTAAATGCCATTTCATGTTTTCTATTTGACCTAGAGCTTTTGTATTCAAACTATTCCAAAAAGATCCAATATTTAATTTTGTTGATAAAGAAGCTGAATTAGTCCAACTATTTGAGTTATTAGAATCCCATACTTCTTCACCTATACTATCATTCTTAATTAACTTAATTCTTCTTTCTTTAACTCCTAATGAATTAGCATCTTCAAAAACACCAACAATTCTCCATCCTGAATTTAATCCATTAAAAGTAACATAATTATAAGGATCATTTCCTATATAACGATAATCAACATCACCATTATCATGTGTAAACTTATACATAGAATGTTTATCATCATTAGATACATTACTAATAGTTCTAGTACTTTTAACATATGGAAGTCCATTTATACTAGTTGCACTTGAACTCTGTATAGCTTCAACTACTATTTTACCATGATAATGTTTTCCTAAATCAGTATTAATTGCATTATCAGCAATCCACATCTTAATATTATGTGTTTCACTTGCACCTCCAGTTAAAGTACCTGTTTTTACAACTCCATCATTTGCATCTGATAAAAACAAAGCTGCACCATCATCTACACTATATTTTATTACTTCATGACGCAATAACTCATTAACACATCCATCTTCTTCTATCATTCCAGAATCATCTACTATTTGTATCTTGTAAGATGCATCTATTGTACCTGTATTAGTTATTTTAAAGGTATAAGGATCTTTGTCCATACCAACACTATCACTTATTGGATATTCTCCATTTAAATTTATAATATTACCAAGCCCCTCATCCGTATCATTAAAACTTAAAGCAAGAGTTCCAGACTTTAAAACATTTGAATCATCAGCACGCGTTATCTGAGAAAAAATACTATAACTTCCTCCTAACATAGCAACCATAACAGCAATTATCGATACCATAGTTAGTGTAAACTCTCTTTTTAAAATCTTTGTTAGTTTAAAAGAAGTAGAACTCTCCTCTTTTAATTTATATGAAGATGCTATTCGTCGTTTTCTATTAAATTTAAAGTTATTTGCCATATTCTTCACCTTACAATTCTAATAACATTATAACTTAGAATAAAACTCTTGTAACTGGAAAAAGATACCAAAATAACGACAATTTTTTCAAAAAAATAATCTGCTAAAATATCCTAATAAACAAAGATATTATATACAATAACGATTTAAACCATAATCACTAAAATAATTACCTAATTTTTTAATAAATTTATGTTATCAGTATTAAATTTTATTTGACATCAAATAATAATTATAGTAATATATAAATGCAGACGAAATGGAGCAATACTCAAGAGGCTGAAGAGGCGCCCCTGCTAAGGGTGTAGGTCGGGCAACCGGCGCGAGAGTTCAAATCTCTCTTGCTCCGCCATTATGTTTATTACCATTGCAACAATGGTTTTATTATATATAAAATTTTACTTGATTTTTAAATCAAACATATAGTATAATAAACGCGTTAAAGAAATTTAATTATTTCTTGCGTAATTTTATATTATGTAGTATACTAAATATTGTAATTATTTATGTGGACCTGTAGCTCAGTTGGTTAGAGCACACGCTTGATAAGCGTGGGGTCACAGGTTCAAGTCCTGTCAGGTCCACCATTAATGCCTCAATAGCTCAGTTGGTTAGAGCACTTGACTGTTAATCAAGGGGTCCTAGGTTCAAGTCCTAGTTGAGGCGCCAGAGACGTTTCCTTTCGAACTTTTAGAGTTTGAAAGTTATTATAATCAACCGTTAGGTTGGTTTTTTTCGTTTTAGAAAA
>CANQHJ010000052.1 GCA_947623665.1 uncultured Bacilli bacterium | reverse complement strand
TAACTTAATGGAAGAAAAATTTCCTTTTCCAAAGCAAAAAGAGACTGAATAGAAATTATTCATTTCCACTCAGCCCCATTTTATCATATTCATCATATAATTTTTTTAAGCCATTTTCTATATAAAAGTAATTATATAAACTAGCAAGTAATAATATTACTAATATTGTTGTAGTTATAAAGAAAATTTGATTAGCTGTTGATAAAAGAAAAGAAATTACAGTAAACAATCCTATAAAAAGAGTAATTAATAAACTTATTAGTCTTTCATGTTGAAAGATATTTATTTTTATAAGATGTTCTTTTTTTAGTTTTTCAATATCTTCTTTATTTAATCTTTTCAATTTTTCTTCTATTTCTTTAATATAATTTTTTAATTTCTTTTTCATATTAATATCCTATCTCTTTCATTACTTTTTTTACTAATTTTTGATTATCTTTATTTGTATCTACTAATATTAATGTATTTTCTACTCTACTTACTATTCCATAACGCTTTGATGTATTTACTAAGAATTTTGAATAGTTCTTACCACGTTTTACATTATTTTTATAATTAGCTGATTTAATATTTGCAAATAGCTTTTCTCCATTAAAGAATGCTCCTTTAGCAATCTTTTCTGTTTTAAAGATATAAAACTCTATTTTTAAATCTCCTTTAGTTGCACTTGTTACTGATGTTAGCATCTTTTCTCTTTCTTTTCCTTGTTCTTTTTTTATATCCTTAGTATTAAAATCTAATTTTTTCACTATTTTAATAAATTCTTTGTTGGTTATTTTTTCTTTTGTATTTATTTTTCCCCATGTTTTAAAAATTCCAAATAAAGTCATTACTATAATTATTAGCATTAAAATAATTATAGTAATATCTTTTGTGTTATCTTTTTTTATTTTCTTCTTTTTATTACTCATTTTTTATTTTTCTTCCTTTCCTTTTTCAAGGCTTTTTTTACTCTTTTAACATTTTTTCTATTTTCTTTTTCTTCTTTTTTAGTAATTTTCTTAATGCTTTCTTCTGTAATTTTATCTACTTCATCTACTATTTTATCTTTATCAAATATAACAAGTATTAAAGTTATTGTTAATATTACAAGCATAAGTAATAATATTAACATTACATAATTAAATTCATGGTGTTTTTTAACAGTTGTATCTAAATATAAATCTGTTAAATATTTTTCAAAATTTTTATTCGTTATTACATTTCCTTCTTTTTTAGTACTTAGTGTTGTTGAGTTTTTAATAACTTTCTTTTTTATATCATTATTTATTTTTTTAGTATAACCATAAACTCTAATTTTCTTAGGAACTTTATTTGTTTCTGTTTCAGAGTAATCTATTAAGCTTTTATATTTTTTCTCATCTTTTGCTTTAATAGCAATTAAGTATGTATACCATTTACCACTATCTGTTTTTTCAATTACTATATGAACTTTTTTATTTCCTTTATCTATTTTAGCAATAGCATCAGACATTTCTGATATATCTAGGTAAACATATTTGTTTTCTCTTTTTATTTCTGAGAAATTTTTTGCAGCATCTCCTCTTTGATATACTTCAAAAGAACAAAATCCTAAAATTGCAATTACAACTATATGTATTATGCATACTATTATTTTTATTAAAGTACGGTACTTTTTACTCTCTTTTTTTCTCATAAGAAAATAACTCCTCTTTTGATAATGATATAATTATTTTAACTCTTTATATTATCTTTTTCAAGAAAAAAAGATAGATGAGTCTATCTTATATAAACATGTAATTTTCTTTTTGATAAAGTTGTTGATAATCTTTTTTATCAGCATACTTTTCCACAAGGCATACTTTTCTTTCTTCTAAACTTTTTTTAACGTCTATAATTCGTTGATTTTTAGAACCCTTAAATTTTAAATCAAGGCTAAATTCTTCGGCTATGAATTTACCATCTACTAAAACATCAACTTCATCTAGGATTTTACGCATAGCCTCATTACTGACAATTTCTTCATACGTAAATCCTGTATAGCACCAAACATCCAATCCAATACTGTGTGCATATTTGGCAATTTCAAGTGATGCTTCAACTTGAAATAGAGGATCTCCTCCTGATAAAGTAATGCCATCTTGACCTTGCAATTTAGATAGTGCATATTTTACATCTTCTACATCTACACTTTCTCCACTATTAAAGTCATGTGTGGTTGGATTTTGACAACCAGGGCAATTATGAGAACATCCTTGCATCCAAACAACTGTCCTGATTCCTTCTCCATCTACTATACTATCTGGTTGAAGATCACTTGCTAATTTAATTTGCAACTTGCTCGTTTGAAGTAATAATTCCTTGTGTTCCGTGTTTTACACGATCTCTTTCTTCAGCACGTTTTCCATTATTAAATCTTTCTGTTGTTCCTACTAGGTATCCTGTAATTCTTCTTATTCTTTCAAAACCGATTCCTTCCCCTACTTTTCTTTCTTCATTTGACATATTAATCTCTCCCTTTCTTTTTTATTTATTTTTAACGCCCACAACATTCATTTAGTTTGGCATTTTTTACTCTTTCCATTGGTACTCCTTCACCTTCACGTCTTCCACATCCTGGACAAACGTCTCCAATTACTCCAGTGTATCCACATACTGGATCTCTATCTACTGGATGGTTAATAGCACCATATCCTATTTTTTCATCATGCATTATACGAATTACTTTTTCGAATGCTTCAACGTTATTAGCAACGTCTCCATCAAGTTCGATATATGATATATGACCACCATTAGTTAGATTATGGTATGGTCCTTCTTTTCTTAGTTTTTCTTTAATTGAGATATTATAATAAACTGGTACATGGAATGAATTAGTATAATATTCTCTATCTGTTACTCCTTTTATTTTTCCATATATTGATTTATCTATGGCAGTAAATCTACCTGATAGACCTTCTGCTGGAGTTGCAATTAAAGAGAAGTTTAATTTATACTCTTTTGCATATTCATCCATTTTATCTCTCATATGTTTAACAATTTCAAGTCCTAACTTTTCTGCTTCTTTACTTTCTCCATGATGTTTTCCAATTAAGGCTTTTAGTGTTTCTGCAAGTCCAATGAAACCAACTGTAAGTGTTCCATTTTTAAGAACTGGTTTAAGTCTTGAATTATTTTTAAGTCCTTTAGAATCTATCCATACTCCTTGTCCAAGTAAGAATGGGAAGTTATAGACTTTTTTACTACATTGAATTTCAAATCTTTCTAGTAATTGGTCTTTAACTAATTCTAATTTTTCATCTAATTCTTTATAGAATCCTTTCATATCTGGCTTTCCAAGAGTTACTTTTCCATGTTTAATTCCGATACGAGGAAGATTGATTGATGTGAATGATAAGTTTCCACGTCCTGCAACAATCTCTTTATCAGGATTAGCAACGTTTCCAAGTACTCTAGTTCTACATCCCATATAAGCACATTCAGTTTTATAATTATTTGGATCATAATATTGTAAGTTGAATGGTGAGTCTAAGAATGAGAAGTTAGGGAATAATCTCTTAGCACTTACTTTACAACTTAACTTAAATAAATCGTAGTTAGGATCTTCTGGATTATAGTTAACTCCTTCTTTTACTTTAAATATTGATATAGGAAATATTGGAGTTTCTCCTTTTCCAAGTCCTGCATCGGTTGCTAGTAAGTAGTTTCTAATTACCATTCTTCCTTCAGGTGTTGTATTAGTTCCAAAATTAACTGATGAGAATGGAACTTGAGCACCTGCACGAGAATGCATTGTATTTAGATTATGAATAAATGCTTCCATTGCTTGATAAGTAATTCTATCTGTTTTAGCTAATGCTTTATCATAAGCTTTTCTAAATATTCTTTCTACTTGTTTACTTTCTTTATAATAGTTTTCAAATACTTCTATATCTATATCCATAGTTTTTAATTTATCTATTTCTTTTACTATATGATCAAATTTAACAAGACCAACAATTTCGTTTAAATCAAGAAAGTCATATAAAATTTGTTTAAATTGTTTTTTGAATGTTTTTAATACACCTGGTGCCATATCATAATCAAATGCTGGAAGAGATTGTCCTCCATGTTGATCATTTTGATTTGATTGAATAGCAATGGCAGCAAGTGCTGCATATGACATAATATCATTTGGGCAACGTAAGTGTCCATGGCCTGTTGAAAAACCATCTTTAAATAATTCTGTTAAGTCTATTTGACAACAAGTTGTAGTTCCCATAGGTAAGAAGTCCATATCGTGAATGTGAATTTCTCCTGCATCATGTGCTTCTGAGAATTTTTTATTCATTAAATAACTTTTAGCAAATTCTTTAGAAATAGTACTTCCATATTGTAACATTGTTCCCATAGCAGTATTTCCATCGATGTTTCCATTTTCTCTTTTTGAATCTTCTTCTTTTGCTTCTTTTAAAGATAAAAGTTCAATTGCTTTAGCAAGTTTATGTTGTCTTGAGAAAAATACTTTTCTAGACTCGTTTCTTCTTTCTCTATATCTAGAGAAAGACTCTAAGACATCTTGAAATTCCATATTTCTTAGAGAATCTTCAATCATATCTTGAATATCTTCAATTTTAATAAATTTTTCGTCTGAATAATTTTTTTCAATTTTATCTAATACTTTACGATAAACTTTATTTACAGACTCTTCTGTGTATGCCTCGTTATTAGTAGCATCAAAGCCCTTTTTAATCGCAACGGCTATTTTTGTTCCTAAAAATTCGACTTTTTTGCCATCTCTTTTTATAACTTTTAAACTTGGCATTTCTTTAACTTTAGTAACCATAAATTTATCCTCCCCAATGTTTACCTCATAAATTCATTCTAGATATTTTTTTTAAAAAATGCAATAGAATTTTATACATTTTTATAACTTTTTTTTGTCATTTTTTTAGCTTTCCTTATTGATAAAGGTTTTCAACAAGAAAAATTATTTTTGATTTACGTCAATTAACGTCAAAGACACTTTCTTTTTTTTCTCATCTATTCCATCTACATAACAGTCTATGATATCTCCAACAGAAAATAACTCTTGAGGGTGTTTAATATATTCATTTGTAAGCTTTGAAATATGTGCTAGTCCATCGTTCTTTAGACCAATATCTATAAAGATTCCAAAGTCTACAACGTTTCTTACAGTTCCTTCTAACTTATCTCCTACTTGTAAATCTTCTATGTGCAAAATATCACTTCTTAATGTTGGTTTTGGCATAGAATCCCTAGGGTCTCTTTCTGGAGAAATTAAAGAATCAACAATATCTTTTAAAGTCGGTTTATCAATTTTTAATTTTTCACTATATTTTTCTATGTCTATATTTAACTTCTCTTTTGTACTTTCTTTTCCAATGTCTTTAGGATCTATTTTAAGCTCGTCTAAAAGCATTAAAGTAGCCTCATAACTCTCTGGATGGATAGATGTCTTATCTAGTGGATTATCCCCATCTAATACTCTCATAAATCCAATTGATTGTTCATAAACTTTTGGTGTCATACTTTTTAATTTTTTTATAGCATCTCTATTTTCAAATTTACCTTTTTCTTCCCTTGTTTTTAATAATTCTTTAATTGCTGGTTTAGTAAGTCCTGATACATATTTTAAAAGACTACTACTAGCAGTATTTATATTTACTCCTACTCTATTTACTACTTTAGTTACGACAAAGTTTAACGACTCATCAAGTAGTTTTCCTTTTACATCATGTTGATAAAGACCTACTCCTATACTTTTAGGATCTATTTTTACAAGTTCTGATAGAGAGTCTTGTAGTCTTCTTCCTATACTTATAGCACTTCTTTTTTCTACTGTTAAATCAGGAAATTCTTCTATTGCAAGTTTACTTGCAGAATAGACGGATGCTCCTGCTTCACTTACAATTATGTATTCTACTTCTTTTTTAGCTTCTTTTATAGTATCAGCAATAAAAGCTTCACTTTCACGGGATGCTGTTCCATTACCAATTGCAATAATATCAACATCATATTTATCTATTAACTCTAATACTTTCTTTTTAGAGCCTTCTATATCACATTTAGGTTCAGTTGGATAGATGACTGCTATTTCAAGTGGTTTTCCTGTCTTATCTAAAACAGCAAGCTTACATCCTGTACGAAAAGCTGGATCGAGTCCTAATACTACTTTTTCTTTTATTGGTGGTGTAAGAAGTAAGTGTTCTACATTATCAGAGAAGTTTTTAATAGAAACACTTTCTGCTTGTTCTTTTAAATCACTTCTTATTTCTCTTTCTACACTTGGAATAATTAATCTTTTTAAGGAGTCTTTTATAGCGTCTTTTACAAGTTCTACTACAAAAGAATTTTTATTTTTTATAATTTTATTTTCTAAATAATTAGTAATAAACTCTAAATTATAATCTATTGATACTGTAAGTACTTTTTCTTTTTCTCCTCTGTTTATTGCCATTACTCTATGTGGTTTTATATACTTTACTGCTTCACTATAGTCATAATACATCTCATATACATTGTTTTCATCTTCTGCATTTTTCTTTTTCTTACTTTTTAATACTCCATGATTAAACATATTATTTCTTATAAATTTACGGTATGAGGCATTATCACTTATCCATTCACTAATAATATATCCTGCCCCTGTTTTAGCATCTTCTATGCTCTTTACTTTATCATTTAAAAACTTTTGACATAGGCTTTCCATATTTCCAGTTGTAGGAAAACTCATAATCATTTTAGCAAGTGGTTCTAATCCAGCATTAATTGCATCAGTTGCCTTAGTTTTTTTCTTTTCTTTAAATGGCCTATATAAATCTTCTACTTCAACTAGTTTAGAACAATTCATAATAGAAGTTTTTAATTCTTCTGTTAAAAGTCCTTTTTCATCTATTAAGCGTATAACATCTTCTTTTCTTTTTAAAAGGGACTCTTCATATGAATAGACTTGTTCTATACTTCTAATTGTCTCTTCATCTAAAGAACCAGTTGCTTCTTTTCTATATCTTGCAATAAAGGGTACAGTGTTACCCTCTTCTAATAGAGATAGAACTACTTTAACTTGATTTTCTTTTATATTTAAATTTCTACTTATTTCTTTTATAATACTATCTTTCACTTTTGATACCTCCATAAATTATTCTAGCAGAGAAACTTATCTAAAAAAAGGATTGACTTTTTTTCAATATTGGAGTATTTTGTTTTTCTGTATTTATAGTATACTAAACAAACTTATGTTCGTCAATATAGTTTTAAAAAAAAGATTATCAAATTGACAATCTTTTAAACTGTTGTTTCTTTTAGCATAAAGTTTATTATATTATCTAAGTTAGAACATTTATTAGTTAATAATTCTTTTTTTATAAGTTCTAAGTTACCTACTATTAAATCAAGTAATTTTTTTACACTTGGTAGTAAATGTTCTTTTTCTTCTAGACTATTTATTATAAGTTCTAAGTTATTAAGTTTTGAATATTTACCATAATATGTACTTTTTATATATGTATCATATAGATGTTTAAATGATATTAAATCAATGTTATCAAAACGATTATCTGATAGAACTTTTGCGGTTGTATAAATATAGTTTTCGTTTATAGATTTATCTAGAATAGTTTGTCCTTTTTTATTTTTGATATTTGGAAGAAATGATTTATTTTTCTTCAAAGCATCTATGATTTTTGCTACATGAATATAGTTCATACTAACTAGGATATGTGCAAAAGTATTTCCATCTTTATTTTGATGGTTAACATTCCATTCTTTATTTTTCATATATTTTAGTACATAGTCATATTTTCTTGCTTTAAGTAATCTACAAATAACATCATTACCTGCTTCATCTGTTGTATTAACAGAAACTTTTCCACTTCTTAGTATTTTATCTACTAATTCGTAATATCCCTCTTTCATTACTTGAAAGATCAGGGATGGTTCTTCCTCACAAGCTCTTATAGCTTTTTCTTCATTATAAAACATAATTAACACCTCTAATTTCTTGTGATGTCTTAATATTTTACCACAAAGTGGTGTTTTTGTCAATGAAAACAACACTTTCCTCATCACTATTATATGCAAAATAGTCAAGTTTTGACTCTATTTGCTTACTTATATTATGTGTTTATACTTTTGTTTTATATAGAATTTAAAACTACAAAAAACGAGTTTTTTCTCGTTTTTATTATTTATTTTTTATACTTTCTAGTAAATCTAATCTTTCTTCTTTTATAATTATAGAATTGTCTTTATTTTTTATTTTATCTATTACTTCATCTATGTCAAACCATTTAACACAAGATAATTCCTCTTCTTGAAGAGTAAATTCATTTTCTTTTTTATTACATTTTATAAAATAAAAACTAGTTGTTTTATCTTTGGTTAAAAAATTTAAATCTTCTTTTTTGAACTCTACTCCAATTTCTTCTTTTAATTCTCTTAGTGCTCCTTCTTCTATACTTTCGTTATGCCAAACTCCTCCTGCACATGGAGCCCATTTATTAGGATTAAACCTTTTATTAGAACTTCTTTTTTGAAGAAGTATTTGATTATTTTCATTAATTAAAAATATTACAACTTCTAAATGTGGTAATTTTAAATCATTTACTTTTTTTCTATCCATAACCTTACCAGTATAGATTCCGTTGTTATCTGTTATATCTACTAATTCCATATGATGCACTCCCATTAATTATATTTTTTATTTTTATAGTTTTTTTAACTTCTATTAATTATTTTCTATATTTATTTTATCAATTGTTTCTATAAATTTATTTAAACCTTTATTATTTTTAAACATATTTTTCTTTTTATCAGTATATTTTTTAAAATCTTCTTCTTTATAATTTTTATTTTTATCTTTCCATCTATTTAAACATCTATTATAACAAGTTTCTGTACTAATTCTCATTATAATAACTTTTCCTTTTAATAAAGTATAATCTTTTATATTTCTATATTGAGCAGAGTCTATTATAATAGTTTTTTTATTATCTTTAAAATAAGTTATTAATTTCATATAAAAATCATCAAAGTCAGATATAATATCTTCTTTAGTTTTATTTTTAAATAACTTTCTTAAATCTACTATATATTTATTATCTGTTGGAGCATTATTAAAAATCAAATCTGTATCAATTAGAATATAATTATCATTATTTAGATATTTACTTGTATAAGCACTTTTTCCACTGCCACTTTCTCCTGTTATGTTTATTATTTTATCATTAGTAATATTTTTAATATAAGGATCTTTATCTATAAATCTACTTATTAATAGATTAGATTTTATTTCATTTAGATAATTTAGCATATCATTATAAAGTCGTTTACCATTTTCTGCAGTACCACTACTTCTTTGTGGAGTTATAAAATTGTTTATTTCATCTATAACTAAGTCGATATTTTCTTTTGTTACTTTATCTTTCATTATTTCTAAATAAGTTTTTTCATATCCTCTAATAGCACATCCTGC
>CANQHJ010000051.1 GCA_947623665.1 uncultured Bacilli bacterium | reverse complement strand
TTTGTTCTAAAGACTCCATTTGGAGTTGAGGGATTATTAACTTTTACTACCTCAGCATCTTCAGGTATTTTAACATCATATAATGTATCTCCTCTTATTAACCATCTTATAATGCTTTTTTCTTCTCCAAAGTTAAATCCTCCCATTTCTTCTGGAGTTGTTCTTTTAGGGTTCCAATTATTAGAGATATTAATTCCATTTACTTTATACTCTATATTTTTATTAGCACTTGATTTATTTTTAAACATTACCTTTAAATATTTCATAACTATTTTCCTTTTTTAATTAATACATGATAGTGTTTTGAACTTGATAATTCTTCATTTTCATTTTTATAAAAATCTTCTAATTGATAGATAGTTTCTATATTAAAATTTTTAAATAATTCTTCTATTAAATCATAGTCTGCATAAAAGTGAGGAATTCCTTTTTCTGGTCCTTCATCCATTCTTACTCTAGTATTAGGATCAACTAAAGGCCAATCGGTCTGTTTAAATCCCCAAGTTTCTTTAGAGCCTAAAGTTAAATAGACTTCTCCATCATGTCTTAATACTCTATATAACTCTTTTACTATTTGCCTCATACCTTCAGTATCAGTATGTGATATTACATTTCTACATAAAATGCAGTCTATACTTTCGTTATCGTATGGAAGATTTAACATATCTCCTAATTTAAATTCAACGTCTACTTGTTCTTTTTTGGCATATTCTTTTGCTCTTTTAAGGGCATTCTCACTTAAATCAAAAGCTCTTGTGTTAAAGCCATTTTTTGCAAACAATATAGTATGTCTACCTAATCCACATCCTAAATCTAAGAAATCTTTTTTATTATCTTTTTTCCATCTATTAATTAAATAGAAAGATTCTATACTTGGTTCTTTCCAATACTCTTCTTGTTTTCCGTTTACTTTTTTCCAATCCCATTCTTTAGATTTTATCATTTATTTTCTCCTTTCTATTTATTATAAAGTTTTAGAATAATACTCTACTTCTATTTGTGTTCCATCAGGATATATTTCTTTTCCGTTTTTTATATGAGTTGTAAAACCATAAGAGGAATAAATTTTTTTATTTTTTATTTCTTCAGGTTCTACTCCTAATGTTGCTTTTGTATATCCTTTTTCTTTTAAATCTTTAATCATAAATCTAAATAGTTTAGAAAAATATCCTTTGTTTTGATATTCATCTACAGTTCTAAAAGCAGTCAAATATACTGTATTATTATCAACTAATCCTTTGGCATTTTGAACAGTTGAAACATCTACTAATGCAGTTGCTTCACAAATAATTTTACCATTTAGTATTCCATAATAAGGAATTGATTTTTTATTTTTAAAATTTTCTAGTGCTTTTTCTTTCCATATAAGCCAGTTATTTTTATCTCCTTTAGCATTTTCTATTTCATAATTCCATTTTACTTTCATCTCATCTAAAGATGGTATTTTACAAATATAGTTTTCATTTAATCTAAAATATTCTTTTATAGCCTCTATCATATCTGGTGTGATAGATTCATTTCTTTTATTATTTGGAATATTTCTTTTTAGCTCTTCTATTGAATCTTTTAGAGGAATAATTCTAATTTCAAAGTTACCTTTTATTTCTTGTTCTGTTAGATTTGTTTTTTCTATATTTGGTTTTTTATCTGTATTGATAACATAATAATAAATTTCTGACTTTCTATTCTTTCCTTTATCAGGATAATCTTTACATAGTTGAGCAGCATACATAATTGGTTCTTTTATAGCACTTTCTTTTATTTCTATGCCACACTCTTCCATTATTTCTCTTTTTAAACATTCACTAAAAGTTTCATTTTCTTCTAAATGTCCTCCTGGAAAATGATATACATTATCAGAATATCCAATCATAATATCTTCTTTATTTATTAATAATGCTTTTATTCTTGTAACTGTCTCAGTTATATCATTTTCGGATAAATTATCAGTATTATGTATAATCTTTTTCATTTCAATCACCAGGTATATTATATATGAAATTTGACTTTTTAGCAAAATTATTATATAATCTGTGGCAAGCGAGGAGATATAAGAATTATCGAGCTATCTCAGATTAAAATCTACACGTATTAAAGTACGGAGTCGCCTAAGATGACTTTCGTACTTTTTATTTTAGAAAGTTATCTAGAACATGTTATAATCATTATAGTAAAGAAGGATGTGGTATTATGGCAATAATAAAAGTTAAAAATTTAAGTAAGACTTTTAAAGTTAAACTTAAGGAAAAAGGACTTAAAGGTAGTTTAAAGTCTATTGTTAAACCTAGATATAAAACTATTCATGCAGTTAAGAATATTAGTTTTGAAGTTGATAAGGGTGAAATGATTGCTTTTATAGGTCCCAATGGTGCTGGTAAAAGTACAACTATAAAAATGCTTACTGGTATTTTATATCCTGATAAGGGAGATATTAAAGTTTTGGATATCAATCCAAAATATGAAAGAAAAACTCTTGCATATAATATTGGTACTGTATTTGGACAAAAAGAACAATTGTGGACTCATTTAACTCCTTATGATAACTTTAAATTCTTTGGAGCAATTTATGATATTCCAGAATCTAGAGTGGAATCTAAAATAAAAGAGTTATCTATGCTTTTTGAATTAGAAGAATTTATAAATACACCTGTACGTAACTTAAGTTTAGGTCAAAGAATACGTTGTGAAATAGTAGCATCTCTAATTCATGAACCAAAGATTTTATTTTTAGATGAACCTACAATCGGACTTGATCCTGTTGTTAAAGGAAATATTAGGACACTAATTAAAAGGATGAATAAAGAATTTAAGACTACTATTTTCTTAACAAGCCATGATGTTTCTGATATAGAGAAATTATGTAAAAGAGTTATTATAATTAATAATGGTAAAATTGTTTTAGATGATGATATGACTAATTTGAAATATAATTATTTAAATAAAAAAATAGTTGAAGCTAAAATGAAAGAGAAAGTTAATCTTGATGATGAAGATGGTATTACTATAATAAAAGATAAGGGATATAATTTAAAAATAGAAGTAGATACTAAAAAAAGAAGTGTTGCAGATGCAATTAAACTTCTTAATCCCGATAATATAATTGATATAAATATATCTAATGTACCTCTTGAAGAAATTATAAGTAGTATTTATAAAGAAAGGGATGTAAAATGAGAAAGTATTTATTCATTTATAAATCTGAATTAATGAGTAATCTACAATATGTTTTTAATGTATTTGCTGGATTTATTGGATATTTTATATTAATGGTTATATTCTTAAATTTATGGAAATATGTGTATAGTAATCCTGATGAGATAATTAATGGTTATTCTATGAATCAAATGATTTGGTATGTAATTGTAACTGAAATATTATGGTCTTCTCTTAGTGGTAGAAGTTTTTGTAATAAAATAAGTGAAGATGTACGTAGTGGTAATATTGCTTATAATATTAATAAACCTTATAATTATATACTATACTCTCTTATGAGTCATTTAGGTAGTAGGACAATATGTTTTATAATGTATGTGATATTTGGTATGTTAGTAGGATTTATATTTCTTGGTAGTTTTCCTACTTTAAGTATTCTTAGTATAATTGCAGTATTAATTTCTTCTATATTTGCATTTATTATTAGTACTTTATTAATTACTTTTATTGGTCTTTTCTCATTTGTTATAGAAGACTCTGCTCCATTTTATTGGGTATATAGTAAATTGATATTAGTACTTGGTACTATATTTCCTATTGAGTATTTTCCAAAGTTTATAAGACCTATTCTTACTTTTAGTCCTATTTATGTTGTATCTTATGGTCCAGCTAAATTGTTTGTTGATTTTTCTTGGAATAATTTTATTTTCATTTTTATAGCTCAGATAATTTATATTATAATTGCTTATATGTTATGTTTTGTTACTTATAAGAAAGGGGTGAAGAAATTAAATGTTAACGGTGGTTAAAAATCAATGTAGAATTTCTTTTCTTTCAATTAAATATGCCCTTATGAGGGAAATGTTAAATAAGACTACTTTTATTACTAATGTTATATTTATGGTTTTAAATAATGCTAGTTTTATTATTCAATGGATAGTTTTATATTCATTAAGAAATGATATCGGTGGATATACTTTTAGGCAAGTTTTACTTTTATGGGGAATGGCATCAGGTACATATGGAGTTGCTCATTTCTTCTTTAAAAAAGCATTTAGTTTATCTGATATTATTAATAATGGTAAACTTGACTCTTTCTTAGTTCAACCAAAAAATGTTTTACTTTCTGTTATAGTATCTGATGTTGAAACATCTGCACTTGGAGATATGTTATATGGATTTATAATGTTAATTATTTATGGTATTACTCCTTATACTCTTATTCTTTACTGTTTATTTATAATATGTGGTGGACTTATTTTAACAAGTATTTCAGTTATTCTTAGTAGTTTAAGTTTTTGGTTTAGTAAAACAGATATGATTGCAGAGACTGGTAATAACTTAATGGTTAACTTTGCAACTTATCCAGATGGAATATTTAAAGGATTAGTTAAGGCCTTATTATTTACTTTTATTCCTGTTGGTATAACTACTTTTATTCCTGTACATGTAATTACTGAATTTAATATTAATTTATTTATAATTGTTATTTTAGTAACAGTAATATTTATAACTTTAGCATTTTTAATATTTTTTAGAGGACTTAAAAGATATTCTTCAAGTAATTTAATGGTAGCAAGAATTTAACATATTAAAACACATTAGTTTTTTCTAATGTGTTTTTTTATTTTTACTTTATAATTATTGTGATTATTGTAATTACTTTTTAGTGGTGGTATTACTACGTTAATATTTAACTCTTTTAATTCTTTATTATAAGCACCTATAATATCATTTACATTAAAATCTTTATTATCTTCATGTAATTTTTCTTGTAAAGTCCAAAAATATTTTTCTTTTTCAACAGCCTCTACTATATCTTTTTCTATAGAGAAATATCTTATATCTTTCTCTATTTCTATATAAGAATTCAATATTTCTTTACCATGAATTAATCTGTTTGCTACTTTCCACCAAAGAGGAAATTCTTCATATTCATTTATACCTATATATTCTTCTAATAAATCTTTGCCTAATAATAAATTATCATTTAAATAAAGATTTATAAAACCATATAGTAAGGAATCTTCTGGATCTTTTCCATTATCTTTATATAAATTTTGAACTTCTATTATGGTATTATGATAAGAAGTTGCAATATTATATAAATCATCTCTATGAGATGTTTTTCTTACTTCTTTTAATACTTCATATATTGTATCTATTAATTCTAACCTTTCTTTTTGTTCCATATTATTCTCCTATTGCTTTTAAATTAATATTTTACTTCTACAGAATCAAAATAATCCATTGCGGGTATTGTAATTGTCTTTGACTCTCCTTTATTAATCTTTATTTCATTTTTAGAATCTAATAAATTTATTGTTCCATTTTCATTTACTTCTGTTAGTCCACTAGGAGACTTTAAAATAATATAGTCCATTGTTTTTTCTTTTACTGTTATTTCATAGCCTGATAAAATATTAAGTTTTACTCCTGGTTTTGCAAAAACTTGTTTCTTTATAGTAATATAATCATTTTTATCTATCATTTTCATAATTATTTTTCCTCTTTACTTATAATTTTTTTATCACCCATATATGATCTTAGAACTTCTGGTATTTTAATACTTCCATCTTCTTGATAATTATTTTCTAGAAAAGCTATTAACATTCTTGGTGGTGCGATTACAGTATTGTTTAGTGTATGAGCAAAGTATTTATTACCATGGTCATTTATTCTAATTCCAAGTCTTCTTGCTTGAGCATCAGTCATATTAGTACAACTTCCTACTTCAAAATATTTTTGTTGTCTTGGAGAGAATGCTTCTACATCTAAACTTTTATATTTTAAATCTGCTAAGTCTCCACTACAACACTCTAATGTTCTAACTGGAATATCTAGGCTTCTAAATAATTCAACTGTATATTTCCACATTTTTTCATACCACTGTTTTGATTCATCAGGATGACATACTACAACCATTTCTTGTTTTTCAAATTGATGTATTCTATAAACTCCTCTTTCTTCTATACCATGAGCTCCTACTTCTTTTCTAAAACATGGTGAATATGATGTCATTGTATATGGAAGAGAATCTACATCTAATATTTTATCTTTGAATTTAGCAATCATAGAATGTTCACTGGTTCCAATTAAATATAAATCTTCTCCTTCTATTTTATACATCATACTCTCTTTTTCTTCAAAACTCATAACACCATCAACTGCAGCACTTCTAATCATGAAAGGTGGAACACAATAAGTAAATCCTTTTTTTATCATAAAGTCTCTAGCATATGATAAAAGTGCTGAATGAAGTCTAGCAATATCCCCTGTTAAATAATAAAATCCATTTCCAGATATAACTCTTGCTGAATCTAAATCTATTCCATTTAAACTTTCCATAATATCTATATGATATGGAACTTCATAATCTGGTACAATTGGTTCTCCAAAACGTTCAAGTTCTACATTTTTACTATCATCTTCTCCTAATGGTACATCATCTGCGATTATATTTGGAATAACTTTCATTATATCTTTTATTTCTTTATTTAGTTTATCTTCCTCTTCTTCAATATTAACTAGTTTATCATTAATTTCTTTTACTTCTTCTTTTAGTTTTTCAGCCTCTTCTTTTTTACCTTCACGAAACATTAGACCTATATCACTACTTTTTTTATTTCTATCACTTCTTAAATTATCTCCAAGTTTTTTTACCTCACGTACTTTTTCATCTAACTCTTTTACTTTATCAACTAGTGGTAATTTCTCATCTTGAAATTTCTTTTTAATATTTTCTTTTACTAAATCACTATTTTCTCTTATTAATTTTATATCTATCATTTTTCTACCTCCAAAATTTATTTTCTATATTTTTATGTAATATTTTTTCTATATCTTCTTCACTATAATATTTTTTTAATAATTCTTTGATTTCTTTTTTTACGTTTTTATAATTAAATATATTTCTATCTTCATATTCTCTTTCTAATATTTCTGTAAAAGTCATATCATCTGTTGCAATGGAGACATTATCTATTCCTAAAATATCTACTGCATGAAGAATATGTTTTATATATTTATTTTTTAGTTTTTCTTTATCTTCTTCTATTTCATCTACAAATGGTCCATAGGAGACAAGGGACATTATTCCTCCTACTTCCCCTACTGCTTTTATTTGTTTATCATCTAAATTTCTTGGATTATTGCATAATTCATAACAATTAGAATGACTTACTATTACTTTTACATCTTTTGTTTTTTTTATATCTTTTATTAATTTTATAGTATCCCAAAATGTATTTTTATTCATATGGGACAGATCTATTATTATACCTAAGTCTATAGCTTTTTTTAGAAAACTTTTACCTTTTTCTGTTAGACCCATATCACTTCTATGACCGGAGCCATATTTATTTTTATTATTCCAAACTAGTAAAATATTTCTAAGACCTAGTTTATATAACTTTTCTAATTCTTCTTCATCTTTTATATAATCACATCCTTCTATACTAAAAATAGTTTTTTCTATATCTATTTTATCTTTGTATAACTCGGTTGCTTTTTTAAACATTTCTAATACATTAATATCATCTTTAAAATATTTACCTAATTCTTCTTTCATTTCTTCTTTTGTCATAAAATAAAGATTAGCAATTACTCCTGTAACATTATCTTTATTAAAATTATTTTTAAACTTTTCTGTATAAGAATAATCATTTTTTAAATATTCTGTATATAGAACATATAATAAATCATAATGTGTATCTATCATAAAATCACCCCTAAAAAATAAAAAGGATAATACCAAGGAGTGCATATATGCACGGTACCATCCTTTAATTAACTTAATTTGATAACGGAATATCCGGAAGTATTAACTTCATCTATGAAGTAGATAAATAAGTTTTTATTATCGTTTCCACCAACCACGACTTCTCTATAAATAAAAGATCTTATTATTGTCTTCAATCACTGATTTGTTAATATTATATGCAAAAATCACAAAAATATCAAGACTTTGATAAAAATATATGTTTTTAATTTGTTTTTAAAAACTCATTTTTTGTAAATGAAGATATTGGTAAAGGTGGATTGAAATTTCTTATTAATACATTAAAGGGATATGTAAAACAATTAGGTTTGCCTTTTACTTTTGTAATATTAACTAATATTAATGTATTATCTATTTCATTTTTATTAATAACTAACATTAGTCTTTTTTTATTTTTAGCTAGACTGATAAGTTGAGCAAAAAATAATAATTTTTGTAATTTCATATTACCTTTAAAAGTATTTCTAGAATTATCTAAATTATTATCCATTAGCCATTTAGCATAATCAAATACATTTTTCATTCTACCACCTACAATGTAATATATATTATATCACATTAGGTAAACTTTTTTTATTTTATTTCTGTTCCTCCCCATTCTACTACTGTGAACCCTATCCTATTTGGAGTTTTTATTTTTTGTTCTTTTATTTTTATAGGTTTATTAATTTTCTTGTATGTCATCATTATTCTAATTAAAGTATCTGGTTTCTTTGAAATTATTAACGGCATACTTTTATTTTGTTCTTCTAGGGTTGCAAATCTAATATAGTTATATTCATTTTCTTCTAGTTTTGGAAGCCAATATATAATAAACTCTTCTGTTTCTTTTTCATTAAGTCCTAATAAAGGAAGCTTTTCTTCTAAAAAGTTTGACGCATCTTTTCCTCTAATAACGAAACCATCTTCTTTTACTTGAAAATTATAGTTTGCTATATTTTCATAATATAGAGAATATAATTTTTTATTTGTTTTTAAATCTACTAAATCACCATTAGGACTAGCCTTAACATTCCATCCATTATTATATTTTGGATATGATGTAGTTATACTTTTAGGATAACCTAATTTAACATTTATTATTTCATCATGTTCTGGATATAAATATATTATAGGTTTCCATTGCTTGCTTTCTTCATGGGGATATATATAATCAGCCAATTTACATAATCCAAAATTTGTTTCTTCTATACCATCTCTTACTAAAATTACTTGTCTATTATTACAATGATCTCTATAGAAAAAACCACCTATGTAATAAATGATTCCTAAACTAACTATTACTGTAAGAATTATAATTCTTCTAATATACTTCTTTTTCATACTAAATCACTCTACTTTCTAAATACATTATACTAGATTATAAATCAAATGTCATTACATAAAAAAAGCGAATTATTTCGCTTCTATAATTAGTTTAATTGCAGTCCTTTCTTCTCCATCGATTGCTATATCAGTGAAGGCAGGAATACATATTAAATTTTTTCCTGAGGGTGCTACCGGGAATTTAACACTTTTAAAATATATAAATTACGCAAACCATTGTAAAATGGTTATTTTTTTGTCAAATTTTTAAT
>CANQHJ010000050.1 GCA_947623665.1 uncultured Bacilli bacterium | reverse complement strand
AATAAAAATTAATACTTTGACAAACGCGGTACTCATAGCAGTATTGAGGAAAGTCCATACTCACACAATCTGAAATGATTGTAGTGTTCGTTCTTAGGGAAAAAATAACCTAAGGTAGAGAAATCTAACGGCGGGCTTAATCTAAGTCTTTTGATATGATGATGCCTATAAAGTGCCACAGAGACGAATTTTTAGGAAACTAAAAAGTGAAACGAGGTAAACCCAACGAGTGAGAAACCCAAATTATGGTAGGGGAGTTTTAGTAAGGGAAATAAACCGAGCTAAGAATCGAGTAATCGATAGATAAATGTTTGTCGCCTAATTATTTAGGAACAGAATATGGCTTATAAAGTATTTTTTTTTAATTAAGTAAAAGGAGCAAGTGATGAAAGAATTAGGAGAATATTTTAAAACAACTAGAATAAAAAATGGTGTTAGTTTAGAAGAAGCAGCTGAAGATTTGGACGTTTCTACTTCTTTACTTGAAAATATAGAAAGTGGGAATGAGAGAGCTTTTGAAGATGTTTATAAATTAAAAGAATATATAAGAAGTTATGCAAAATATTTAGGATTAAAACCAGAAGAAGTACAAGAAGAATTTAATGAATTTTTATTTGAAAAAACTTCTAAAATTTCTTTAGATGATATTAAAGAAGCTAAGATGAGACAAGAGGCTAAAGAAGAAAAGAAAATCAAATCACCATATACAAAAGTATATAAAGAAAAATTTAATTTTTTTCCTTTGATTATTGCTTTTGTAGTTATTATTTTTGTCTCTTTAATTATCTATATTGTAGTTATTAATATGGATAAAGAACCAGTTCGTGAAAATGAATTAAAATCAATAGGAATTGTAAAGGAGGAGATATTATGAACTTTCCTACTAAGTTAACGGTTTTAAGAATTATTTTGAGTTTTATAATAGTATTTTTATTATTATTTCCTTTTGCTAATGTTGGAATTAGTTTTCCGATAATTAGTTGTTATGGTGTTAAAATAGAAAGTTTATATTTAATATCTGGGGTAATATTTGTAATTGCTAGTCTTACAGATTTATTTGATGGTAAATATGCAAGAAGTCATAATATGGTAACAGATCTTGGAAAAATGTTAGATGCAATTGCTGATAAAGTTCTTGTTAATTCAGTGTTAGTTATATTATCAGCACAGGGATATATTCCTACAGTAGTTGCAGTTATTGTTATTATTAGAGATGTTATTGTGGATGCTATTAAAATGGAGGCTGCACATAAGGGTAAAGTTGTTGCAGCAATTAAATCTGGTAAGTGGAAGACTGCTACTTTGATGACAGGACTTACTCTTGCTTTTATTAATAATTTCCCATTTGAAATGTGGCAGATAAATGTTGCAGATGTATTACTTTATATTGCAGCTTTATTATCATTGATATCTGGAGTACAATATTTTACTTTAAATAAAGAATTATTATTTCCAAAAAATGAAAATTCATAATATAAATTAAATGAAATCTCTATTTTGCTATAGGGATTTTGTTTTTTTTAGGTAAAATTTCTTTCTAAAACAATTGTTCTAAAAAATGCTTGCATTTTAAAAAAAAGTATTGTACAATTAATATGTGAGAGAAAGAAATAGGAGGAAAAATAATGGCAAAAACAGTAAGTAAAACAAAAGGAGATAAGACTTTAGATCAAGTTTTAGGAGATATAGAAAAACAATTTGGTAAAGGTGCTATTATGAAGTTGGGTGATCAAAAGCATATGAAAGTTGATGTATGCTCTAGTGGTTGTTTATCACTTGATATTGCACTTGGAGTAGGAGGATATCCTAGAGGTAGAATTGTTGAAATATATGGGCCTGAATCTAGTGGTAAGACTACATTTGCGCTACAAGCAATTGCAGAACAACAAAAAGCAGGAGGAAGAGCAGCTTTTATAGATGCTGAACATGCACTTGATCCTGTTTATGCAGAAAAGCTTGGTGTTAATATTGATGAGTTATTGCTTTCTCAACCTGATACTGGAGAACAAGCATTAGAAATTTGTGAAGCTTTAGTTAGAAGTGAGGCTGTTAGTATAATTGTAATAGATTCTGTTGCAGCATTAGTACCACAAGCAGAGATAGATGGTGAAATGGGAGATTCACATGTTGGTCTTCAAGCAAGACTTATGTCTCAAGCTTTAAGAAAATTATCTGGAACTATTAATAAAACTAAGACAACTGCTATATTTATTAATCAATTAAGAGAGAAAGTTGGTGTTATGTTTGGAAATCCTGAAACTACACCAGGTGGACGCGCTTTAAAGTTTTATTCAACTATAAGACTTGATATAAGACGTAAAGAACAACTTAAAATGGGAGATGGAGTTGTTGGAAATAAGACTTCTATTAAAGTTGTTAAAAATAAGGTTGCACCACCATTTAAAACAGCAGAAGTAGATATTATGTATGGTGAAGGTATTTCCAAAGAAGGAGAACTTATCGATTTAGGTGTAGAAGCAGATATTATAGAAAAAATGGGCTCTTGGTTTTCTTATCAAGGTGAAAAACTTGGTCAAGGAAAAGAGAATGTTAAACTTCTTTTAAAAGAAAATGAGGAACTAAAAGAAGAAATAGAAGAAAAGGTTAGAGAATATTATGGTATTTCTTTAAATAATAAAAATAAAAAAGTAGAGGAAGAACAGAAATAGTTTTTCTTTTTCTTTTTTTATTTGTGTAAATAATATTGATAAGAAAAAATATTTTGGTGTTAACTTTTTTGTCAATTTTTATTTATCTGTAATTTTAACTTTATTGTATTAATTGGTTTTATATGTTGTTTTTTGTAAATTTTTCTGTCAATTTTGTTTTTGGTATGATTTTTCTTTTTGTAAATTTTTCTGTCAATGTACTTATTAAAATATACGCTTTTTTACATTATTTACATTGGTTATTTTTTTTGTACTTTGAGTACATTACTTTTACTTTATATAACTGCGTTTTTTGTTGTAAAGTGTTGATAAAGGATTTTTTTTGTAGTAATATTGTAGATTAATGTTTTACTTGACAGAACTACAAATTACCTCTACAATAAAAGTAGATTATAATTAAATATTAGATTTAATATATATTCTAGAAATGGAGGAAAATATGAATAGTATGATATTCTCCATTTTGCTAATTATTGTTGGATTGGGAATTGGTTTAATTATTGCTTTTGCATACAACACTTTCAAAGAAAAAAATCAAGAAAGTAAAAGTAATAATATTATTGATCAAGCTAAAAAAGAAGCGGATAAAATAAAAAGAGAAGCTATTTTAGAACAGAAAGAAGAAATACACAAATTAAAAATGACCGCCGATAAAGAAATTAAAGAAAAGAAAGCGGAACTTAAAGATTCTGAACAAAGATTAATACAACGTGAGAATAATATGGATAAAAGAGATGAACTTTATCAGAAGAGAGAAAGTTCTTTAGATGAGAGGGAAGAAAAACTTGCTGATCGTCTTAATGAAATCCAAAATAAAAATAGTGAAGTGGAAGAAATTAAAAAACAGCAACTAGAATTATTACAAAAAATTTCAGGTTTTAGTAAAGAAAAAGCAAAAGATTTGATTATGGATAGAGTAAAGGAAGATATGAGTAAAGAAATTTCTATCTATATTCGTGAACAAGAAAATGAAGCAAAATTGACTGCGGATAGAAAAGCAAAAGAATTAATTGTTTCTTCTATGCAAAAGTATGCTGCAGATATTGCTTGTGAACAAACTGTTACTGTAGTTGATCTTCCTAATGATGAAATGAAAGGACGTATTATTGGAAGAGAAGGAAGAAATATTAGAACTATTGAGGCTATTACAGGAGTTGATTTAATTATTGATGATACACCTGAGGCTGTAGTTTTATCTAGTTTTGATCCTTTGCGTCGTGAGATTGCACGTGTTACTTTGGAAACTTTGATTAAAGATGGAAGGATTCATCCTACTAGAATTGAAGAGTTATATGATAAAACTTGTAAAGAGATGAAACAAAAAATTATTGAATTTGGTAATGATGCTTTATTTGAAATAGGAATTAGTAAAGTTGATCCAGCATTAGTTGAAATAATTGGTAAACTTCATTTTAGAACAAGTTATGGTCAAAATGCTTTGAGACATTCTGTTGAGGTTGCAGAACTTTCTGGACTTTTAGCAGCAGAAGTAGGGGAAGATGTTCAACTTGCAAAAAGAGCAGGACTTTTGCATGATATAGGAAAAGCAATTGATCATGAGATAGAAGGAAGTCATGTTGATATAGGTGTTGATTTGGCTACTAAATATCATGAAAACGATGTTGTTATTAATGCTATTGCTTCACATCACGGTGATGTTAAAGCTACTAGTGTTATATCGTCTATAGTTGCAATTGCAGATGCTATTTCTGCATCTCGTCCTGGAGCAAGAAATGATTCACTTGAAAACTATATAAAAAGACTTCGTCAATTAGAAGAAGTTGCTAGTGATATTGATGGAGTTGATAAAACTTTTGCAGTTCAAGCAGGAAGAGAAATTAGAGTTATTGTAAAACCAGAAGAAATTGATGATTTAGGTGCTCATAAAATTGCTAGAGATGTAAAAGAAAAAATAGAAGAAAATATGAAATATCCTGGAACTATTAAAGTTACAGTTATTCGTGAAACTAGAGCTCAAGAAGAAGCCAAATAAAAAGATTACAAATTATTGTTTGTAATCTTTTTATTTTGTTTTTGATCCTGACATTGTTTCAAAATCTTTTGTATAATCATGGAAGAATGATTTGAAAAATTTTGCAATTTTGTTACCACCATTTAGTTTTGTGTTATTTTCTGACATTTCATTTTCATCGTTGTTATTTGTGTTAGTATTGTTTTGTTGTGTATTTTGGTTATCTTGGCTGGTATTTTGATTACTATTTTGTTGTGTGTTTTGGTTATCTTGGCTAGTATTTTGATTATCATTTTGTTGTGTATTTTGGTTATCTTGGTTGGTGTTTTGATTACTATTTTGTTGTGTGTTTTGGTTATCTTGGCTAGTATTTTGATTATCATTTTGTTGTGTATTTTGGTTATCTTGGTTGGTATTTTGATTACTATTTTGTTGTGTGTTTTGGTTATCTTGGCTGGTATTTTGATTATTATCTTCATTTTCGTTTTCATTTTCTTTTTCACGATATGCTTTATAATAATATGGTTCTAATTCTTTATAGGAATCGAGTAATCCTTTAATGCCTTCTTTATATTTATCACTTTCGAAATGCTCTCTTGCTTTATGTACTGGATCTTTTTCGATTTTAGGTTTATTTTGGTTATCATTTTGTTCTGTATTTTGATTATCTTGGTTGGTATTTTGATTATCATTTTGTTGTGTGTTTTGGTTATCTTGGCTAGTATTTTGATTACTGTTTTGTTGTGTATTGTTGCTATTTTGACTAGTATTTTGATTACTGTTTTGTTGTGTATTTTGGTTGCTATTTTGACTAGTATTTTGATTATTATTTTGTTGTTTGTTTTGATTGTTGCTTTTCTTTGCGTTTTGTTTATTTTTTATATTATTTATTCTTTTTTTCTTTGCATATATATCGGCTTTTTTAATAGCAAGTCCTAATAATCCTAATAAAATTTTATTAGCACCTTTTGCAGTAAGATTATTTTCATTTAAAGAATCAAGTTTAGCCTTTTTACTTTTTTTTGTTTTTTCTTGTTTTTCTTTTATTACCTTTTTATGTTTTTTAGGTTTATTTTGTTTATTGTTGTTACTATTTTCTTCTTTAGTTACATCATTATTAATATCATATTGTACATAATCACTGTATGTTTCATCTAGATTATTATCTGGTTCGTTTTGCATGTTATCTAATTTGACTTTTTCTTTTTGCTTTTCTTTTTCTTGTTCTTGTTCTTCTTTTTCGATTTGAGCTTTTGCATGCTTGAATAAATCATCTAATACAATTTTATCTAGATTTTGAGTATTTTCTATTTCATTAAGTACTATTTCAACTTGTTTTTGAAGATTTTCAATATTAGATACAAACTCTTTTTTTATTGAGTTTAAGATATCTTGTTTAGTATTTTCATCTACTTTCATTTCATCAATACATTTTATATTATGTTGATATGTTTCTGTTAAATCATAATTTTTTTGTGCTTCTTGAATTTTTACTTCTATTTTTAATTCTTCTTTTGTCATTTTCTTTTACCCCCTATACATTTGCTTTGTATTCATTAATTTTATTTTTGACAAAATTTAATTCTTTTTCATCAGTAATGTAATTTAATTCGTACATATTGTCTTTTTTATTTAATTGAGAAGCATATATGTGTTCATCATCTACATCAATTAGGTAAAGAATAAAATCTTTGTTAAATTCTTCTGATTCTATAATATCTAAAACATAGATTGTTACTTTTTCGTTAGAATCTCCTACAGGTATTGTTAATTTTTTCTTTATATCCATTTTACTTTCCTCCTTTTTATTCTATATTAATTATTTTCTTTTTGTTTTTTAAAATCTACATATCTATATACTCCGTCATCACCTTTTTCAACTCTTCCGTATAGTTCTCCTGTTGGAATATAGTTTCCATTACTATCTTTTTTGATTTTTTCGTAAACACAGTTAGGACTTAAACAATAAAGACCTTTGTTTTTACTAAATGCAACTATTAAATATTCATATTCTTGATCTTTAATATATTCCATAAGACTTTTAAATTCATCTTTAGTTACAATCTTTTTAAAATCACTTTTTTTCATTTCTATATAAGCAATTGTTTTGTTGTTATTTGTTTCTTTTTCGTTAATATAGTCAATTATTTCTTTATCTCCACATCCAGTAGTAAAGATTATTAGAGTAGTAAGAAAAATAATTGTTAGAGCTTTTTTCATTATACCTTCTCCTTTTTTTCTAGTTAATTATAACATAAAAAGTGTTTTTTGTAAAATGATATTATATATTTACAAAATTAAATGTTAGGGTTATTATATTATTAAGGTGAATTATATGGATACTAAATTTTATAAATTCTCTAGAATTATAGTTACTTTTTTATTTAAAATTTTGTATAAACCCACTATAATTGGAGGAGAATATATATCAAAAGATAATTCTTTAGTTTTGGCTGGAAATCATACTAAATGGTTAGACCCTTTATTGCTTATTTCTAGTGTTGATAGACAGATACATTTTCTTGGAAAAGATTCACTTTTTAAAGGAATTACTAAACCTATAATGATTCTTATGGGAGTTATTCCTGTTAATCGTAGAATACATGATAAAAATGCTTTATTAGAAGCAGAGAAATGTTTAAAAAATGGTAGTGTAATTGGTATTTTTCCTGAGGGTACAATCAATAGAACAGATGATATAATTATGCCTTTTAAAATAGGTGCGGTTAAAATGAGTAATGATACTGGTAGTACTTTAATACCTTTTGTTATTACTGGGAAATATAAAATTTTTAGGAAGGGTATAAGATTGGAGTTTTTACCTCCTAGAAAAATATCTAGTAATTTAGATTTAGAAAATAAAAAATTAATGGAAGATATTAGTCATAAATTGGAAGAGGGATAATATTATGAGTATGTTTAAAAATTATTTAAAAAAATTAAAAGCTCCTTGGAGTAAATTTTATAAGAAAAAAGAAATGGAAATAGAAGTAGAGGATATTTCTATTTATCAAATGTTTAAAAATAGAGCTATTAAATATAAAGATTTGACTGCAATTAATTATTTTGGTAGGACTTTAACTTATGAAGAATTTTTGAGACAAATTGATATGGCTGCTCAAGCATTTCGTAGTCAGGGTATTAGAAAGGGGGATGTTGTTACTATTTGTATGCCTAATACTCCTGAAGGTGTAATTTCTTTTTATGCTTTAAATAAGATAGGAGCACTTGCTAATATGATTCATCCTTTGTCTGGAGAAAAGGAAATAAAAGATTATTTAAATTCTACTAATAGTGTAATGCTTGTAATGATAGATATTTGTTATGAAAAAATAGAAAATATAATTAAAGATACTAATGTTTATAAAACTATTGTTGTTTCTGCAAAAGACTCTATGCCATTTATTATGGGAGTTGGATATGAGATTTTTCAAGGTATGAAGATAAAAAAACCTAAAAGTAGTGAGACTTATTTATATTGGAAAGATTTTATGAAGAAAGCTCTTTCTTATGAAGGAGAATATATTGTTTCATCAGGTAAAGATAATGCTGCAGTTATACTTCATAGTGGAGGAACTACTGGTACTCCAAAAGGGATAGTTTTATCTAATGGTAATTTTAATGCTTTAGCACAACAAGCTGGAATAGTTTTTAAGACTATTAAACCAAAAGATAGAATACTTGCAATTATGCCAATATTTCATGGATTTGGATTGGGTGTATCAGTACATGCTCCATTTTATCTTGGTATGGAAGTTGTTTTAGTTCCACAATTTGATGCAAAAAAGTTTGATAAATTAATAGAGAAAAATAATCCACAAGCTATACTTGGTGTTCCTACTTTGTTTGAGGCTTTAATTAATACTAAAAATGATAACTTGGATTTATCTAGAGTTAAAGTTGTGATTAGTGGGGGAGATACTTTATCTACTAAATTAAATACAGATATTAATGAATATTTGAAAAATCATGGTTCGGAAGTTAAAATATCTCAAGGTTTTGGTATGACAGAGTCGTTGGCTGCTACTGCACTTGCTTTTGGTGATGCTAATAAAGATGGAAGCATTGGTATACCTTTTCCAGGAAATTATTTTAAAATGGTTGCACCTGGTACTCAAGAAGAAGTTAAGCCTTTAGAAGACGGTGAGATTTGTGTTAGTGGTCCTACTGTAATGATTGGTTATTTGAATAATGAAAAAGAGACTAATGAAATGTTACAAATACATAAGGATGGACATTTATGGCTTCATACTGGGGATATTGGATATATGGATAAAGATGGTGTAATATTTTATAGACAAAGACTTAAAAGAATGATTATTACATCAGGATATAATGTTTATCCATCTCATGTAGAAGAGGTTATTGAAGAGCATCCAGCAGTCTTAAAATGTAGTGTTGTTGGTATGCCTCATAAATATAAAGTAGAGGTTGCGAAAGCTTATATAGTTTTAAAGGATGGTTATACTCCTAGAGTTAAGAAAAGTATTATAGAACATTGTAAAAAGAATTTGGCTGCTTATTCTATACCTTATAAGTTTGAGTTTAGAAAATCTCTTCCTAAAACATTAATTGGTAAAGTTGATATTAAAGCACTTCAAGAAGAGGCAAAAGGAGTAAAGGACAATGAAGAAAAGTAAAAAAGAAAAAATGTATGGTTATAGAATTTTAAAACCTATTCTTGCTCCTATTTATAAATTTTATTATAATCCTAAAATAATAGGAAAAGAGAATATTCCTTTGGATGGTGCAATATTAATTGTTGGTAATCATAAACATTTAATGGATCAATGTAATGTTATTATCTCTACTAAAAGATTAGTTCATTATATGGCAAAAAAGGAATATTTTGATGGGTGTTTTGCTTGGTTTTTTAAGATGGTTGGTTGTATTCCTGTTAATCGTAGTATTAAAGATAAAAAAGCAGTGGATAGGGCTTTGGATGTTTTAAAAGATGGTTATGCTTTAGGACTTTTTCCAGAAGGCACTCGTAATAAAACAGATAAATTTTTGCTTCCTTTTAAATTTGGAGCAGTTTCTATGGCTAAGAAAACTAATGCCTATTTAGTACCTTTTGGTATAAGTGGAGATTATAAATTTAGAAGTCGTAATCTTACTATAAAGTTTGGTAAGCCTTTTAAAGTTGAAGGTGATTTGAAAAGTGCTAATGAGCGACTTGAAAGGGAAGTTAGTAAGTTGATGAAGTAATTGTAAAAAAATTTTTATATTATAATAAATTATTAAAGTGAGGTGTAATGAATGGGACAATATAAGAGTTGGGATGATATATATTATACTGATGAAGAGTGGGATGCTCTTGTAGAAGTATCACATAATTTTGATGATGAATATGATTATCATCATGGTTCTGATGTATTTAATGATGCAATTGATGCGGCTTTTATGGATGAAGAAGAAAGAAATGATTTTATTAGAATTAAACGAATTGAATATAAAACAGGAATGTCTT
>CANQHJ010000049.1 GCA_947623665.1 uncultured Bacilli bacterium | reverse complement strand
AAAAAAATAGAACAACTTTTATTTTTATAAATTATATCTATTTTTTCTCTTTTATTTATTTTTACTCTTTTTTACTGGTTTTTATTGTTGATTAAAAAAAGATTTTTTGTTATATTTTAAATGGTGAGGTATATGCATATAAAACTAAATGGTAAAAAGATTAATATAAGAGTTCTTACTAAATTTAAAGAACGTTTTATTAGTTATAAATTTTATTTAGAACCAATTACTGAAGGTTTATGTTTTCCTAAGAAAAGATGGTTTCATACTTATTTGTTTTGTCAAAAAGTAGATATTGTAATGACTAATAAAGATAATAAAATTTTATATATTTATCCAAGTTTAAAAAGTGAGAGAAAAATATATCCTAAAAGTGGTGTTTATTATACTTATGTTTTTCCTGATAAGAGTACATCTAAATTAAAAGTTGGAGACAAGTTAAAAACTAGCGAGTAGCTAGTTTATTTTTTCTCTTACCATAGTACTTACTTGTTTTAGGTCGAATCTTCCTTTTACTTGTGGTGTTACTATTCCCATTACTCGACCCATATCTTTCATACTTGTTGGATTTACTTCTTGTACTGCTTTTTCTACTATTTCTAATACTTCGTCTTCTGTTAGAGGTTTTGGTAGATATTTTTCTAGGACTTTAAGTTCGTTATTTAGTCCATTTACTAAATCTTCTCTTCCTGCTTTTTCAAATACTTCAAGAGATTCACGTCTAGTTTTTACCTCACGTGATAATACATCAATTGCAAGTTCATCATTTAATTCACGTTTTTTATCGATATGTTCTAAGTCCATTGCAGACTTTACCATACGAATTACAGTTAGAGTTTCTTTATCTTTACTCTTCATGGCATCTACCATATCTTTTTTTAACTCTTCATATATAGTCATCTTTTTCTCCTCCTTTAGATAACTAAAGAGACTTTAATTAGTCTCTTCTTTCTTTTTTATTTCTTTTTCTTGCGTTTTTAATTCCTTCTTTTTTTGCGTTTCTTCTTTTTACTCCTGGTTTATCGTAACCTTCTCTTTTTTTGCACTCAGAAGGGACTCCATTTTTTGCTACTTTCTGTTTCCATCTTCTAACAGCACCATTTAAATCACCATTTTTTACAGTTACTCCGATCGCCATTTTTATCCCTCCCTTCGTTTTTCTAAAATGATTATATCACATTTTTACTTTATTTTTCAACAAAAAACGACATTTTTCCCTACTTTTTGCTTAAATTTAACAAATTGAGGTAAAAAAAGTACCTAAAATTCTACCAATTTCATATAAAAAGCAAAGTTCTATACTTATAATTATAAAGTAAATAGTTAGCTTTAATATTTTATTATTTGTTATTTTGTTGAGCATATATTCTCTTCTCCCATTCTTCTAACAGATGAGCCAAAACCTGATCCTATTTCATAGACTAGTTCTATTATTTTTGAAAATGAGTTTAATAAGGCAGCAGTTAAAGTTAGTGATTCTATAGTTGTTCCTCCTATTATTTTACTTAATTTTTTATTAGTAATCTTTTTCATCATGCATCACATCCTTTTGGATGTATAAATCCATCTACTACTCCTAAAGCAAATACTACTGCGGAAATTATACCTACTACTGCCCAAGCAGATATTTCCCCTCCAGTTATATTTTTTAATTTTTCTTCATTTATTTTTGTCATTATCTTACTCCTTCCAACATGATTTAAATATTTTATATAATTTTTCTTTCTTTTCAAAAACTTTAATTTTTATATTATCTTTTTCTTTATATTTTTCTTCTAAATTAACATTTAATTTAATTTCGTGATATGATATTTTACCTTTTTTAATAATATTACGATTTACTTCTATGATCTTCCTTTTATATTTTTTATCTTTAATATAAATATAGTGATTTGCTTTTAAGTATTTTAACTCTTTATTACTTATATACATATTTATAATTTCATTGCTCTCTATGCTTGCATTTATTAAAATATATTTATTATAAGTTTTAGTAAATAATATATCTATAAAAACAATATAAGTTATAAAAAGGATAAAAATACTAATAAATAGAACTTCTTGTTTTTCATACTTTTTCTTCATAACATTTTCCATTTTTTAAACAAATACTTCTGTCAAATAATCTTTTGTTTTTTAGACTATGAGATATAAATATTATTGTTTTTCCCTTTAGTAAAGAAAATAATCCTTTTAATATTTCTCTTTCTTTTTTGGAATCAATTTGACTTAATGCTTCATCAAATATGTAAATATCACTTTCTTTTATTATACTTCTTGCCAGTATTATTCTCTGTCTTTCTCCTCCACTAAAATTAAATCCATTCTCTTCTACTATGTTTTTAATTCCTAAATCATTGTTTTTAATGATTTCATCTACTTTAGTAATACGACAAACTTTTTTTAATTTCTCTTCATCTACTACTCTACCTAAAGTAATATTTTCTAAAATGGTATCAGTAAATAAATATTCATTTTGGGAGGTATAGTTTATTTTATTTCTAAGTAGGTCTAAGTGATAGTGATTAATATCTATTCCTTTTATGGAAATACTTCCAAATGGAACATCTATATATCTAATTAATAGTTTCATAAGAGTACTTTTTCCACTTCCTGTTGGTCCATAGAAGAATATTTTTTCTCCATTTCTTATTTCTAAATTAACATTATCTAATAGTTTTTTATCATTATAAGCATAAGTTAAATTTTTATATTTTATTAATCCTTGCAAGTTATAATTAGTATAATGTCTACTGCCAATAAATTCTTCTTTTTTAATAGAGAATAAATCTTCTACTCTTTCTAGAGAAATGGAAAAGTTGTTAAAAGAGTGGTATAATTCGATAAAATTTTTGAAAGATAAAAAATAATAATTTAGTACACTTTGAAATACTATTAATTCACTTAGGGTCATTTTATCTTCTACTATATAGATACATCCATAATATAAAACTATTACCCATCCTATTTGAATTATTAAATTTTTTAAAAGTTTTTCTATCTCTTTAGCTTTTGATAAATTATAAACTGAATTTAGGAAAGATTGATATTTTTTTCTGAATTTATAGATAACATTATTTTCTATATGTTGTCCTTTAATTACTGTATTGGATGATAATATTTCTATTAAATATGAGTTTATGCTTATTTCTTTTTTATGATATTTAACAATTAATTTTTTTAATATCTTTTTTATAAATATAGATACTATAAATAAAATAGAAATTATGAGTATTACAAGTAAAGTCATTTTTTTATTTAAATCTAATAGCAATATTATAAAAACTATTATACATAAGAGGTCTGTTGTTAAAAAGCAAAATAAATTTGATAGAAATGTTTTTGCATCACTTAAATCTCTTATTCTAGATACTACTTCTCCTGTTGTTCTGTTTTTATAATAAAGATATGGAAGTGAGATTATTTGTCGAAAAGTTTTAATGGTTATTACTTCATCAAAGAGTTCACTCCATTTCAATAATGTTATATTTCTTAAGAATGAAGTTATTTCTGATAAAATAAATATTAGTAAAACTATAATACTTATAAATAATATATTTTCTTTTGAATTATAATCAAGTGCATGATCCATTAAATATTTTAAATGAAAGGTTCCTAAAATATTTAGAACAAAATAACTAAAACTTAACAGTAATAAAAATATTAAATGTGTTTTGTAGGTTTTTATGAAATTTGTTATAGATTTTTTTATTATTTGTTTTGAAACGAAATTAGCAAGAGGTTTTTTAGGTTTTAAATAAATATAATTATTACTTGTTAAGAGGTTAAATTCTGAAAATTTCATTACTTTTTTTCCTTTAGCTGGATCCATTACTATAAGTTTTTTATTTTTGTAATCTATGTCATATATAACAATAAAATGTTTATAACTTTTACTTAGAATAACGTGTGCAATTATGGGAAGATGTTCTTTTTTTAACTTATTTAGAGGACCATTTAATCCATAAGAGTTAAATCCTAGTGAATTTGCAGCCTCTACTAATTTACTTGCACTTACTCCATTTCTATTTGTACTTGTTAATTCTCTTAAATACTCTTTAGAAATATTTCCATTATAGTATCTCATAATTGATAATAGACAACAAACACCACAGTCTTTGATTCCATCTTGCATTACAATTTTATTATTTTTTCTAATTTTCCCACCTCCATTTATTTTATAATAGAAAAAATAAAAAGTTGTTCTCTTTTTTGTGAAAAAAATAAAAAAATCACATTTAAGTGATTTTAACTATTTATGGTTTTTTCTAACATGTCATATGCTTTTTTAACAAAATAATTATTTTGATCAATATCAATATTATAAGAGTTTAAATTATTTATCATTTCATCTATATTTTTACCATTGTTATTATCTGTATGAATATTTTTTTGTTCCATCTCTAAATATACTCCAAGATTTTCTACATCTTGAATGTATATTTCATTTTTACCATTAGACATTAGAATATTATGATCTTTTAGTTTTAATAATTCTTTATATCCCAAATTTTCTATGAAGGTAATTCCTTTTTCTTTATCAGTTATTTCACATTTACAAGATGATTGGGATAATATATTTCCTGATTCATCAAATTGTTTTTCTTTTAATTGAAAATAAATAGCATTTCTATGTGCTGCTTGCCTTAATAATACATAATTAGATAATAACTCGTTACTATTATCTAATGATATATTTTTTTCTTTTTTTACATAATAAATATCATCTAGAACAAAATCTTCTTTTATTTCAAATCCTTGTTTTTTTAAATCTTCTACTACTTCATCTTTTGTTTTTAAACATTTTACACATATTTCTAATTCATTTTTCATCTATCTTACACTCCTAAATCCGATTCTTTTTACTTCTTTTATATCAGTATTATCTCCCATATGCATACAGTAGACTCTGTTTCTTTCATTTTTATCTATTAATTGCTCTAATTTTTCAAGTGGAAAATGGGCTTTATAACCATCTGTTGTGATTTCATGATATAAGTATTCTATTTCTTTAGATTTAAATTTTTCTAATACTTCTTGGTGTAATGTTGTAGTATCTCCACTATAATATATATTTATATTTTCATCTTTTATATGGTATCCATATGCTGGCATTGGAATAATGGTCTCATCATTTCTTAAATCTCCATGAAGTTGTTTATATTCTTTTATATAATAATCATTTACTTCTTGTGGAGTTTTTAGATTATATAACTTTTCTTCTATTCCAAATATATCTAATAGTTTTTTTGGAATTGATTTAATTGGAAAAATTATATTTACATCTATTTGTTTATATCTACAAAAGAATACTAAACTTCCTAGACTACCTACATGGTCTGAGTGAAAATGAGTAATAATTATATCTATTCTTTTTATATCATCATTTATAATTTCTTTGTTTAAAATATCATGAAATACTGTCTCTCCACAATCAATTAAAACTAATTTTTCATTTATTTTGTAATATGCTGAATTATTTCTATTTAATTTTGAAAAAGCTCCACCTGATGAAATAAAAGTCAATTTTTTACTCATTATAGTCCTCCTATTTATTTTCCATATTTTTTTACTAAGGCTTTAACTGTATAAACATTATAATTATAATCACCTATATTTCCATTGTTAATTACTATGTCTTTATCTTCATCATAATTTCCATTTGGTTTATATACTATTTTTCTATCTTGACTTGTATATCCATCTTTTGTTGGGATAAGTCCTAAAGAAGAGATAATTACATCTATTTGTTCATCATTTAAAGCATGAGCTCTTGTCCATGTTCCTTGTTTAGTTGTATCATCATCTCCTACAAGTAGTTTTTTAAATCTTACTGTCTTAATAGATGGATGTTGTCTTAAAAATTCTTCTAATCTTTCTTTTAAGTTTTCTGTATTTAGATAATCTGTTAATGCTATATCACATTTTACTATATTTGCTTTATTAAATAAAGGACTTTCTAAATAATTTTTATCATATCCTAAAACTTGACTATCTATTTGTGGGTCTAAATCTACTCTTAGTATTTCAAATTCAATAGGTATTACATCATCATTTAATATTTCAAACTTATCTTCTGCAAAAAATACATTACCAGAAGAGTGTGATCTAAAATTTTTAAATAAATTTTTATGTTTTATCAATGCTTCTTTTATAGTTTTTAAATCTTCACAACTATAGAAAGAGGGTTCTCCATTTCCACTTAATACAAATCTTTTAAATGTAATGTTTGCTTGTTCTAAGCTTTTGAAAGTATCTGATAATGTTTCTAATTTATCACTTGCATTTGAGAATTTTTGATTGTTTTTAGCAATACAGAATGGACAGTTTTTATTACATCTATAAGACCCTAAAATTAATGTTAGATTATTTAGGTTTACTTCTAGATTTTTTACTCCATTTATTTCTTTTACTACTTCTTGATAAACTTCTTCTTTTGATAAATTAGTAGTATCTATTATATGAGTAAAATCATATACTTTCCAAAAACCACTTTCTTGTTCTTTTTTATCTCTTGCAGATAATTTATTTTTTGTTTTTTCTAAAGATTCATTATTCATATTCATTTTTCTTTTGCTTCTTTCATCGAATGTGCACTCTAAAAAAATATGGTTATCTAATTTTGGATATGCTTCTACTGGTCTTCTAGCATTTATTATCACATTATAATTTTCTTTTAAATCGTTTACAATGTTTCCTAGTACTGGTGTTAAGTCATCTCCTATAATAGATCCTACCATTACTGTATCTAAATTCATTTGTAGAGTATTTAGTTGTTGAAAAGTATAAAATTTTGAATTTATAGATATTTCTACTTTTTTATCTTCTACTTTATATCCTATATGTATTAAATCTTCTAGTTTTTTACTTTCTACTAATTTTCTTATCTCTTCTTCTGTTAAATTTAATTCATTTACTAAATAATATGTAAGTGGTCTAAATAAAAATCCGAAATCAAAATATACTGCATTATCATAGTTTTCTAGTAGTTTGTTACTTACTGTTGTTTTTCCACTGCCTGGCATTCCACTTATGGCAATCACTTTGTTTTTCATAGCACAACTCTCCCTATTGGTAGGTTATTATACCATTTTTTATATTTATAGTCAATTTTCATATTTTCTTTTTATTATATGTTTTTATAGATAAGTTTATTCAAATATTATAGTATAATAAAAACCCTTAGAAATAAGGGTTAATATCTAAATGGCGTCCACGACAGGATTCGAACCTGTGACCGATCGCTTAGAAGGCGATTGCTCTATCCAGCTGAGCTACGCGGACAAATAATCAACTGACAATTAAGATTATATACTAAAGTTGGGAAAAATGCAATAAAAAGTACTTTTTTTATGTATTTATCAAGTATTTTTCATAATATAATTTTATTTTTCTTGTTTTTATTCAAGAAAAGACACAAGCAAATATTTACTTGTGCCTTTTAAATTTTTTCTACTTTTATAGATACTTTTTCATCGTTTAACATATATTCATTATCTAGGTTTTCATCAAATGTTATAGTGTCTGCAAGAGTTTCATTTTGAACATAATCTGAATATTTTTCAATCATTTCTTTAATACGAGGAGAACCATAATAATAAACATTAATATGATCTGTTATTACAAAGTCTGCTTCTTTTCTTAGACTTTGAACAGTACGTACCATTTCACGTGCTAATCCTTCTAATATTAAGTCATTTGATAATTTAGTATTTAGAACAACACATGTTTTGTTATTGCTGCTTGCTGCATATCCTTCTTTTACATTTATTGATGTTATTGTGTTAGCAGCATCTAATGTGAACTCTTCTCCTTCTAATTCTATTGTTAAAGGTTCAACTGCTACTTTGGCAGCATCACTTGATGAAATATCTTTTAAGACATTTTGTAAAACTTTTATCTTTGGTCCTAATTCACGTCCTAAGACTTTGAAGTTAGGTTTTAGAGAGTAATTTAGATAATCAGTCATATCATCTTTATAAGTAATTTCTTTTACATTAAGTTCTTCTTTTACTATTACATCTAAATCTCCTATGATATCTTTAACAGATTTATCTAGTATTACTTCTGCAATTGGTTGACGAACTTTGATATTAACTTCTTCTCTAGCATCTCTTCCTAGACTACATATATCACGAACTAAATCCATTTTTTCTTCTACTTTATCATTGATTAGAGATTCTACTACATCAGGGAAATCAGATAAGTGAACACTATCTTCTTTTGTTAATTTAGTATATATCTCTTCTGAGATAAATGGTGTGATTGGTGCGGTTATTTTTGAAAGTGTTACTAAAACTTCATATGTTGTTAGATAAACACTCTTCTTACTTAGTGAAAGTTCACTATCCCAGAAACGTCTTCTGTTACTTCTTATGTACCAATTAGATAAATCATCATTTAAGAAAGGTATAATTGCTTTAACTACTTTATTTAAATCATACTCTTCATATCCTTCTGTTACTTTCTTTACTAATCTATTAAGTTTTGATAGTAACCAACGATCTATAAGTTCTCTATCTTCTACTTTTATATCATATTCTCTTGGATCTATATTATCTGCATTGGCATACATTTCAAAGAATGAATAGGCATTTTTAAATGTAGATATGTATTTAGAATAAATCTCTTTTAATCCATCTTTATCAAATCTTAAAGGTGTCCATACTGGAGATACATATGGTAAGTAGAATCTTACTGTGTCAGCACCATATTCTTTAATTGTTGAGAATGGCTCTACTATATTACCTTTTGATTTACTCATCTTTTTACCATTTTTATCAAGTAGTAAGTCATTTACTAAAACGTTTTTATATGGGGATTTTCCTGTTACAAATACTGATATTACTAAAAGTGTATAGAACCATCCACGAGTTTGATCTATTCCTTCAGCTATGAAGTCTGCTGGGAATTGGTCTTCCCAAATTTCTTTGTTTTCAAATGGATAATGATATTGAGCAAATGGCATTGAACCAGAGTCAAACCAACAATCAATAACATCAGTTACTCTACTCATTTTCTTTCCACAATCAGGACACATTATATGAACATCATCTACATATGGTCTATGTAGGTCTATACTCTCATCGATATCTTCTACTGCTTTTTCTACTAGTTCTTTACGTGAACCTATCATTTCCATATGTCCACATTCACATCTCCATAGAGGAAGTGGTGTTCCCCAATAACGGTTTCTAGATATTGCCCAGTCTTTCATATTTTCAAGCCAATTTCCAAAGCGTTTTTCTCCAACAAATGATGGATGCCAATTAATTGTTTTATTAGCCTCTATTACTTTATCTTTTAATTTAGTTGTTTCAATATAAAAACTTGGTTTAGAATAATATATTAATGGTGTATGACATCTCCAACAATGTGGATATTGGTGAGTTATTTTTTGTTTTTTGAATAATAGTCCTTTTTCTTTTAAGTATTTTACTACTTCTAGATCTGCATCAAAGACAAACATTCCTTTCCAAGTACCATCTAAATATTTTCCATCTTCTCCTACTGGATTTAGATATGGAAGATTATAGTTTTTACCAATTAGAGCATCATCTTCACCAAAGGCTGGTGCGATATGTACGATACCAGTACCATCTTCCATTGTAACGTATTCTCCACAAGTTACGAAGAAGGCTTTTTTATTTACTTTAAAATCAGTTATTAATTGATCATATTCTATTCCTTCTAAGTCTTTTCCAATATATTCTTCTAATACTTTTACTTCTTCTCCTAATACTTTATTCATTAGGGCTTTAGCTATAATAAATTTATTTCCTTTAGATTCTACTTTAACATATGCCTCATCTGGGTTAACACAAAGTGCAACGTTACTAGATAAAGTCCAAGGTGTTGTAGTCCAAACTAAGAAATATACATCTTCATCTTTTTTCTTAAATGGCACTATTACAGTATTAGCAACACTTTCCTCATATCCTTGAGCAACTTCATGACTAGCAAGTCCTGTTCCACATCTAGGACAATATGGTAGTATTTTACTTCCTTCATAGAATAGACCTTCTTCAAAGAATTTTTGTAATATCCACCATTCTGTTTCTATATAATTATTATCATATGTAACATATGGATGATCTACATCTATAAATTGTCCCATTTCTTCTGTTAGATTTCTAAAGGCTTTTTCATTTTTCCAAACACTTTCACGACATTTTTCATTAAATTCTTTGATACCATATTTTTCAATATCTTTTTTACCTGAGAAGCCAAGTTCACGTTCTACTTGTAATTCTACAGGAAGTCCATGTGTATCCCATCCTATCTTTCTGATTACTCTATGTCCTCTCATTGTTTGGTATTTACAAAAAGAATCTTTTAGGAACTTTGCAACCATATGATGAAGTCCTGGATATCCATTAGCAGTTGCTGGTCCATCATAAAAAACAAAGTTATCATTTGTACTTCTATTATCAATAGTTTTATTTAAGATATCTTCTTCTTTAAACTTTTTCATATAACTTTTTTCTATTTCATCAATTGTTCCTTTTTTTAATTTTTCAAAACTCATAATTATCCTCCCTTTCTTTTATATGCAAAAAACATAAAAAAACTATTCATCCCTAAGGACGAATAGTTCGTGGTACCACCTTATTTCAATGACTTAATAATCATTCTCTAACACTTAACGCGTGTATTATCGTCTTTATCTTATCCATAAAGAGCACTTGAAAGTGATCTTAATAAAGATATTTTACTTGCTCACACCACACACAAGCTCTCTTTAAAAATATTTCTTTATTACGTCTTTCGCACTTGCTTTTACATGTATTAAGATAACACAAAATTTACTAAATTGCAAGAATGTTAATGATTATGATAGCGTTTCCAAAGTGTGGAGATTTGTAAAGTTATCCATTATAAACAAATAAAAATGGTTAAAACCTAAAAAAT
>CANQHJ010000048.1 GCA_947623665.1 uncultured Bacilli bacterium | reverse complement strand
AATTATTGATGATAATTATATAAAAACAAATGATATTTGTTCTGTTGATATTCCTATTGATTTAGATATTGCATATGCTGAATATAAAAATCAGTCATTTAGTTGAACACAACTTTCACCAAAAGACATAAAACAAATATTAAAAGAAAATGCCTACAAAGAATGTAATTTCTTTTTATGGTATGAACAATTAAATAGTAGAGAACAAAACATATTAAGATTATTAAATATAACAAATAATTCCAAATATACCTATTATACTTTTAAGTGTAAAAGCAATAAATAAGAGTAGGGAAGAGGTAATAGTTAAATATTTTTTAAATTGTCATTTATTTTACACAAAATTTACTTGACATACTTGACAAAAAGTTGATATAATCAATTAGGAGGGTAGATAAGTAATGAATAAGTTAAATACAGTTCTTACTGAATTAGGAGTTTCAAAAGTTCGCCTAGCAAAGTATCTAGGTGTATCTAGACAAATGCTATATAATTATTTAGCACTTGATAATCTAGAAGATTGGCCAAAAGAAAAAGCTGTCAAATTATTAGGTTTATTAAATATAAAAGATTCAAATGAACTTAATGATTTGGAAATTGATGGAGATTATATAATTCACGTTGAATCTAGACTAAATGAAGGAGTTAAAGATTCTGTAAATAAAGAAGTTCTTGCCAACTTAAAAGGATTTAATAAAAAAGAACAAGAATTACTTACAGATATAATTAATGTATTAAAAGAAAAATTATTAGAAGATAAAACTAAAAATACATATAATACATATCTATATTTATATCATTATTTACAATCTATGGAAACAACAGATGAATTAAAATATATCTTAGCATACATGTCTAAAGCACTAGGATTTACAGATCCAATGGAATTTGCTTTTGATCGTGAAAAACAATTCGTCTTCGAAAGTATAATGTTTAGTGGAATGACTTTATATCATAATGGTGGTGCATCTAAAAGCAAACTTGCTGCTACCCACAAAAGATTTGTACAAGACATTGAACATAAAAACGAAGAAAAACTTAGTAGAACTCAAGAATTAAATACAGCTAAAGTTCAAGCACTAAAAGAACTAGGATATACAGAAATAAATGAAAGTAATGCAAAAGAAGTATTAGAAAAAATTGCTGAGATTCAATCTCGTAAAGTATAAATTAAAGCTCTTTTATTATTAGAGCTTTTTATATTCAGAATAGAAGTTAACATAATATCAAAAAAGACAACTTAATTGTTGTCTTTTTCTTTTTCTTCAATATGTTTTATTAACAAAGTATTAATATAATTATTTAAACTTCGATTTTCTTTTAATGCTAACATATCTAACTTCTTTTTTATTTCCTCGTTAACTCTTAAAGTTATAATAACATTATTCATAATACACCTCTTGTAATTATTATGCCATCATTTGTATTAAATTTATACTTGCATTTGTAATACATTTGCTGTATAATCAATTATATCATACATATGCTATCATTTGTATGCAAGAAAGGAGGTCTGTAAAAAATGGAAGTAAAATGTACATTAGAAACAAGACAAAGCAAAAAGGGTAACGACTATCAGGTACTAGTAGTAAAATTAACAGATAGTTACGAAAAGTTAGTATTTCTAGAACCTGCAGAAGTAGAGTTGCTTAAGTGTTACAATACGAAAAAATAATTGTATGGTATAACCCTAATAAAAATCGTTTGTATTATAGGCTTTATAAATCAGCCTTTTATACTGACTATTATGTAGGTAAAAGAAACCAATATAATCATATAATTTTGTTTATAATAGATTTGAATAAAATTTATTATAGACCACCTTTTCGTAAAAGACTTCTAAAACGATTTATTCGTTTTTTGGAAGAAATAGAAAGAAGAGAAAGGAGGTAAGCACATGGAAGGTGCTGCTAAGGGTATGAGTGATATAGTTAGTCAATTAACAACTGGGATAACTTCTTCTGGACTATTCGGAACTGTCTCAGAGATATTCCCATTTATAATTGTAATGATTGGCTTTGCTTTCGGTTACAAAGTACTACGCAAAGTTGTTAAAGGTGCTAGTAAAGGTAAAGCTAATGTTTAAATTAGTGGGGGATCTTATTTCCCCCACGTTTTTTATTTAAGAATAGGAGGGAGTTTATGAATAAATTAAAATTATTGTATATAACAATTTATAATAAGTTTTCTAATAAGTATGTTGTAGACGTTTATAATGAATTTTGGGAGGATACGTTCTACAATACAGATTTTGAAGATTGTGAGGTGGAGTTTAATGTTTGACGTTTCGTTGCAATTTTTACAACAACTAATTACACTTATTCCAGGTTTAATAGCAATTTACATATTATTTGACTTTATTGGTAGTTTGCTATTTGGAAAGAGGTGATTTAATGTGGCTAAAATATATTTACCTAAAGAATATATTAACTATTCTTGTAAGGTCTTTAATAGTGGTTATGTGCGTGTTTATCGTACAACTAATACTAATCAGTCTAATGTTGTTTACGATATTTATTATACCCATGATTATGCAGTTAAGCAGACTACAGCCACTTATAATTCTAATACTCAGTGTGATAGTATTAATACCTATACTGACGATATTTACTATCGTTCTGATTTTCCACAGATTTTATTAATGACTTGCTTATTTATAATCATTATGTTTTGGGTACCATGGCGTATCTTATGTAGAATGTTTAGGAGGTGGCTATAGTGTATGAAGTTATCTTTGCACAAGTTATTATTTTTGTTTTCTTTTTGTTTATTTATTTGTCCTAAAAATGTCTTTGCTGCAGAACAATTAGTTATGAATCCAGTATCAGCAGCTACTTATACTCTGAATAGTGAAACTTATGTAACTAATCAGTTACATGAGGTCGGTATGGGACAAAATAAATTTAAAACATTTCATTCTGGAAATATAAGTTATTTTGTTTATAAATATGAACTTGATAAAGATATCCCACGTTCTGATGTTTCTCTACGTTTAATGATTGGTACTTATACTACTACTACCTTTATTGAGCCACCTCTAGTATCGTTAAATGGTACTACTTGTAATACTTATGTTACTGGAGATAGTGGTCTTACCTCAGAACGTCAACTCGAAAGTGGTCAGACATTTACTGAAGGTACTTATGTTGGAGAATCTGCTCGTGTTCATGTTTATAGTGATTATGAATATTATCATGATTTTGAGTATTGGTATAGGTCTGTTTATTCTGGTAACACTACTGTCAATGTTTTGTGTAAAGATATAGATTTGACTCGTAATGTAACTATTTATGTCTGGGTACCTAATCATTCAAGTGTAGATTATGGTATATCTAGTAACTGGTATTATTCTGTAGTTAATGGTGTTGAGAGTAAACTTGACGAGACTAATAAGAGATTAGACGAGCAGAAAAAAGCAACAGAAGAGCAGACAAAAACTTTAAAAGATTCCGATACAACAGAAAGTACTGGTAAGGCTGGCTCATTCTTTAGTGATTTTAAAAGTGAAGATTATGGCTTAAGTGATATTATTACTTTACCTTTAGAATTTATAAAATCACTTGATGGCTCTTCGTGTAATCCTTTAAAAATTGAATTTCCATTCGTTGACGAAGAAATGAATTTGCCATGCATGTTGCCAATTTACGAAACTTATTTCGGTGGTTTTTTAGAAATTTACCAAGCAATTACTTTTGGTATGATTGCTTATTGGGTATGTGTAAATGTATTCCGAATGGTCAAAAATTTCAAAGACCCAACAGATGATGAAATAGAGGTGTTGGATTTATGATAAATGCTATTTTAACTGGTATATTTTCTTTAATTCTGGGTTTGGTTGAAGTTTTGTTGACTCCTATAGATTTAATTATTAAAACTGCTTTACCAGATTTAGCAAGTGGAATTAGTGCTATTGGTAATATGTTTGCTTTAATAACTGACGTATTAGGTTTTGTTGTAAGTCTTACTGGTCTATCAGGGGAAGCAATTAGTTTAATAATTATGTATTATACATTTAAACTTACTGCACCATTATTATTTAGTACAATTAAGCAAGCATTAAGTTGGTATAATACGTTAAAACCTTAATAGAGGAGGGGTATAATGATTTGGGTTTTATTATTAATAATTGTAGTATTATTCTTTTTTAATAACAAAGTTAAATTTAAATTAAAAACATTTTTTAGAAAAGGTTTTGCACCTAAAAGAGGGAAGTTCGGTGTTTATTGTTATTGTGGTAAGCAAGGTCAAGGAAAGACTTATTCTGCAGTTGAATTTTTGCTTGAAAATTCTGATTTGCCTATTTATGCTAATATAAAGACCATTAAAGGTATTAAATACACCTATTTTAATGGTTTTGATAGTTTACTCGAGTTAAGGGACAAGCATGATTGTATTATCGTTTATGACGAGATTTTTACTGCTTTAACTAAGTCTACCAGAATCAATACTGACGTATTAGACTTTTTGTCTCAGATGCGCAAGAGGAGAATTATATTTATTACAACTGCTCAAGAATGGCTCGAGATAAATATAACACTACGTAGGTACTGCAGATACCAGATAGATTGTAAAATGATTAATTTACTTGGCTTAGGAATACTAATAAAGAGCATGTGTGACGCTGAACAAATGAAGTGGAGTAATGAAGAGAACGAATATATAGCACCACTTATAGAAACAACTATCTCAAAATGTAACGTAAGAGTTGCCGATAGTTATGATACGTTTGAAGAAATAAAAACATAAAAATGAATTTGTAACTTGTGGGTGTGGTGTGTCGCTTTTACATAGTAGCGCACACCACAATCACAAGTCCGCGACGATCCGTCGTGTAGAGTAGAAGTAGGGGGGTTACTACGACACCCCCCAATGGGTGCATTGTGCATTGTGAAATTATAAGGAGGTTTTTTATGAAAAAAGGACGTATTTGGGCTAGTGTAGGTTACCCAGAATCTTTGCCATTAGATTGGTTAGATAAACTTCGTGAGACTGGTTTACAAGTTGCTATATCTCCTGTACACGATAAAGATATAGACCCTACTGGAAATATTAAAAAATCACATTATCATATCATTTTCAATTATGATGGTCCGACAACTTATAATCATGTTAAGGAGTTGTGTGATAGTTTAAATATGACTATTCCAATAAAATTGGAGAGTCTACGAGGAATGTATAGGTATCATATACACCAAGATAACCCAGATAAATATCAATATGACGATAGAGATAGAACACTTATCAATGGTTTCGACCCAGATTCTGTAAATCAATTAACTAAGACTGAAGTTAACAAACTTGTTAAAGAAATATTAAAGTTCATTGAAGATAATGACATTTACGAATATTGTGATTTGTTAACAACATTATTAGAGAATGATTTAACTAATATGATTGACGTAGCAACTTCACATACAATCTTATTTAACTCTTTTATCTGCTCACGTAGACACAAGAAAAGAGAAGTTAACATAATATCAATTATAGGAAGTTATATATGTAATAATAAACAATAAATATAAGCAAAAAAAAAGCCCATAAATGATAAATATTAAACTACTTTCTATTAAATATATATCCCTATTTATGTTTAAACTATATAAAAGTTAAATTTAAATTAAAAAAATTTATTTATTATTTATTAATATACTATATATAATTATTAAACTATTTCTATTGTATAAAATATAATAAAATGCAAATGGATAATTATCTATCCTAAATTAAATTACAATACTTTAAAGCTCCTCCTCTATTTTTGATTAAAATAGGGGAGTTTAATATTTTTTGAATAAAGTATTTAATTTAATACATAATAAAGATAGGAGGAAATATTTATGACAAAGAAAAAATCAAAAATTAAATGTGATGTAGAATCATGCAAACATCAAGATAATGAAGAAAAAGTTTGCAAATTAGACGAAATTAAAGTTACTTCTGGTAATGATTGCAATGATGATGAAGTTGTAGAAAATGAACAAACAATATGTGATAGTTTTGACTGTGATGAAGACTCTTGCAAGTGTGAAGCAGAAGAAAGTGAAGAAAACGAAGAAGATGAAGAGGAAGAAGAGTAATAACTCCCCTCTTCTCTTTTTATAAATAAAAAAATACGTATAAACGTATTATTTTAACTTATCTAAAACACTATTACCTATACTAGGGCTTTCTACATCAAAATTATCTGCTATAGTAGCACCAATATCAGCAAGTGTTTCAAATGGTGCTAAGGCCTTTGGTTCTTTAAAGTTTCTACTATATAAAATAACTTGTACATTACCCTTATCATCATTAACACCAACTTGAGCATCTTTACCAAAATCAAAGGTAATAATAAGTAAATCCTCAGTACTAAGTTTATTAAGCATCATAGGTATTTCTACATCTAAATTCTCAATTCCCTTAACTACACCTTCAATACCCTCATTATCAAATTCATTTAAATCAGTAACACAAAGACCAGTAAAATCTTTATCCATTATTTCCGTTAACTTGTTAATAGCATCTTTATTATTATTAGAATTAATTTGTTTATTAATACCTACTCCATCAAAAATATAATTAACTTTACCAATACCAATAACATTATATTTATTATCATTTAAAGTATCTAAAACAGACTTTCTAGGAGGTTTTAAAGCATAGTCCCGTCTTGCACTATTATTAAATGTAAAATTGCCAACATTACCATTAAAAGGACGTGCAATCACCCTACCTACTCTCCAGTCTTCTCTAGTAGTAATCTCTCTTATTTTCTTACAATACTCATATAACACCCCAACTGGAATACTATCCTCATGAGCAGCAATCTCAATATCAGAATCTGCTTTGGTATATACAATCAAAGCCCCATAATTCATTTGACGTTCTCCAAATTCATTTAAAATATCTGTATCACGTGAAAATTTATTACCAATTACTTTACGTCCCGTAACTTGTTGAATACCAGATAATAACTCTAAAGGAAAACCATCATTAAAAGTTTTAAATGGAATATTAGAAGGAATTCCCATCATCTCATAATGACTATTAATAGTATCTTTCCCAGCATTATTTTGTTTAGAAAAAGTATAATAAGCATCTATATTTTTATCCTCTTTTAAGTTTAGAGTATTTAAAAATCCAATCTTTTTTAAATTAGGGATAAAAGGATTATAATTTTTAATAATATTTTCAACCGGACTTAATCCTTCTTCATTGTGTTCATTAATACCTAAAGAATCTAATACAATTAAAAACACTCTTTTAAAATTCATAATTTCACTTCCTTACTTTTTATTACGAGGATGATACTTTTTGTAATCCTCTCTTATTTTTTCTGTTGTAACATGTGTATATATTTTAGTAGTAGATATATCACTATGTCCAAGCATTTCTTGAATACTACGTAAATCAGCACCTCTATCAAGTAAATGCGTTGCAAAAGAATGTCTAAGACTATGAGGATGAATATTTTCATTTAATCCTTGTTTTTTAAGAATTTTCTTTAAATTTTTAAAGAATCCCTGCCTAGTAATAGGTTTACCATGATTATTTAAAAATAAATAATCTGTAGTATCTTTTTTTAATAATTCCCCTCTTTTTTGTAAATATAACTTCAAATAATACATACTATATTCACCAAGAGGAACAAGTCTATCTTTACTACCCTTACCTACCACTCTAATTACATAGTTAACAGTATCTATATCAAAAACTTTTAAATTGATAACTTCAGATACTCTAAGACCTGCTCCATACATAACTTCAAGCATAGCCTTATTTCGATAATCAAATACTGTATCAAGTGGTATATCAAGTAATATATCAACCTCATCAACAGATAAAGCATCAGGAATAACTTTCCTAGTCTTAGGACGAGAAATACTTAAACTAACATCTTTATCAAGTATTCCTTCTTTATATAGGTAACGATGAAAATTCTTAATAGAAGTAAGTTTATGAGCAATAGTACTAGTCTCATCTCCACACTTATTTCTATATTTTAAAAAATCTTCAATGTTTTTAATAGAAATCTTCTTAACATTCTTAATACCTTTATCTTCTAAAAACTTAATATAAATTCTTAAATCATTATCATAAGACTTACGAGAGTTATCAGAAAGACCTTTTTCAAAATAACAATAATTAAGAAAATCTAATAAATTATCATTAAGACTCATCTCTACCACCATTTATATTTTATCAAAAATATAGAAAATAGACAAATAAAAGAGACTTCTAGAGTCTCTTAATATTATAATTAATTAAATCTTTTCTTTACTGTATAACCAAGTCCACATGCACTTGAGACAGTTATTAAAAGAAGTAAATAAATATTAATATCTGATGTATCTGGATTTTTAGTATCATTACTATTTTCACTAGCAACTTCTGCAGGTATATCTTCATAAACTGCAGTAAGTACCATATCATCTTCTAAAGTACCATTTTCTACATCAAAAAGTTCTCCGTCTGCTGTTTTATAACCAACAAACTTTTGTCCATCTTTAGGTTTAATTAAAGTAGTGATTAATTCTTGTTCTTCTTCATTTAAATCACTTAACTTTTTATCAGTACCTTTAATACTAAATATTCTACTACCATTAGCACCTTTAATAGTAAAAGCAACTACACCTTCTTCTTTAGTAAAACTAATATTATTTGGATTTACTTGAATCTTTATTGTTTGCTCATATGTTCCATCTCCATTCCAATCAAGCTCATAATTTCCGATTGTAAGTGGATTTTCTTTATTATTTAATAATTCTTTATCAACATAAATCCATGCTCCAAAAAAGCGTTGTGGGCTTGACGGATCACTATCTTCTACTCCACCTTTGTTTTTTGCAAAATATTTTTCTACTGTTCCTAAAGTTTTATCAGGTCTTTTCATTTTAGCTTCTTCACTAACTCCGTCTGGTGCAATAATTTTAACTCCTACCCACCATCCATCAATATTTCTACCAACTGCAGGATCAGCAGGATACCATTTTAACTCTGCTGCTTTATATGTAACTGTAATATCTTTAACACCAACAGCTTCAAAATTAGTATCATCTCCCATACCTTTAGCTACAGTTCCATATAATCCTTCAGCAGCATGAACAGTAGGCATAATTACCATTGCCATAGCAAATACTACCGCAAAATATAAAAACTTCTTCATAATAATCTTTATTTTGTGATATTCACAAAATCCTCCTTTCGATAATAGTATAATACCATAGAAACAAGTATATATGCAATTTCTTTTTAGTTAATTTACATTTTTATATCATTATCTATCTATAATCTTTAAATATTGATCTATTATTTTATCTTCTTCATCTACTATAAGTTTAATAAAATCTGTATAATCATGTTCTAACATTGCTTTATCTAAAGCATCATAATACTTAGATTTAATACTTGCTTTTAATATTATTGGTAAATATCCATTTCTCATAGCCATCACCTCAACACATAATACCATTTTCGGAATATTATGCCAATTTATTACTACAAACTATTTTATCATTAGACAAACGAACATTAATTTGATATAATGAATTTGGTGATATATATGGATAAACCTTTAGCACAACGTCTAGCACCCACTAAGTTAAGTGAAGTTTTAGGACAACAACAATTAGTAGGAAAAGGACAAGTTTTATATAATTTAGTTAAAAAGAAAAAACTTTTTTCTATGATCTTATACGGAAAACCTGGCATAGGAAAAACTTCTATTGCAAATGCTATAGTAAATGAACTTGATGTAAGATATAGATTTCTAAATGCTACTATTCACAACAAAAAAGATTTTGATATAGTTGTAGAAGAAGCTAAAATGTATGGAGGTCTTGTCTTAATTATGGATGAAATACATCGTCTTAATAAAGACAAACAAGACTTACTTCTACCTCAACTTGAAAATGGTACGATTACATTAATTGGAATGACAACATCAAATCCATATCACTCAATAAACCCAGCAATTAGAAGTAGATGTCATTTATTTGAACTAAAGGAATTAGAACATGCTGATATATTAAAAGGATTAAAAAAAGCTTTAAAAGATGATACATTTAAAGATATAAAAGTAGATAACAAAGCTTTAGAATATATTGCTAGAACTTCAGGAAATGACTTAAGATATGCATATAACTTACTTGAAATAAGTGCTTATACTACAAACGATAATAAAATAACAGAAGATACTATTAAATCTGTTAATTCAAAGCCAGTATTTTTTAGTGATAAAAATAGTGATGGTCATTATGATGTTTTAAGTGCTTTTCAAAAATCTATTCGTGGAAGTGATGTAGATGCTGCTCTTCACTATCTAGCAAGGCTCATAGTAGAAGGAGATTTAGATTCAATTTACAGAAGAATGAGTGTTATTGCCTATGAAGATATAGGACTTGCTAATCCCTCAATCGGACCAAAAGTAATGGCTGCAATAGAAGCTGCAGAATTAGTTGGTTTGCCAGAAGCTCGTATACCTCTTGGTACAATAGTAACAGAAATGGCCTTATCTCCTAAATCAAATACAGCACATATTGCTTTAGATGAGGCAATTAATGATATAGAAAAAGGATCAACTGGTAATATTCCAAATCATATAAAAACAACATCTACTACTTATAAATATCCTCATGACTATCCAGGAAGTTATGTAGTACAACAATACTTACCAGATAAAATTAAAAATAAAAAATATTACCATCCCAAAAAAGGTGGATACGAAGAAAAACTTGCAACCATTTATGAAAAAATAGAAAAATTAAAAGAGGAATAATCCTCTTTTTAGTTGAGTGTATTATAAATAGTGTTGGTGAAAATATCACTACACTATTTTTTAATTCAAAAAAAGACATAAGTTTGATACAATGTAATTAAACCAAAAAAATACAGAAAGGATCAAAACTTATGTCTATAAATAATTATATATTAAATTTGCTAAATATTGAAGATAAAAATATTTTTATTAACACTACTTTCATTCTAAAATAAAACTGGAATTATTTTGAAGAAAGTTTACAAATGAATTTTACTTAAAATTTTACATACA
>CANQHJ010000047.1 GCA_947623665.1 uncultured Bacilli bacterium | reverse complement strand
AAAAATAGAACAACTTTTATTTTTATAAATTATATCTATTTTTTCTCTTTTATTTATTTTTACTCTTTTTTACTGTAAAAATAATGTCTTTATGCTATAATAAGAGCTAATTAAGAGAAGGAGAGTACAATGAAAAAATATAAGGAAATAATACAAGAAGTAGATAATCAATATGTAAAAAATAATTATCTTCAATTAATGTTAAATTATCAAAATTACTTATTATTATTTGGAAATAAAAATATGATGTATTATAACCATGCAAACAAACAAGTATTTGGAGATTATACAAATGAATATTTAAATGATAAAAGAAGATTTGAATTTCCATTTTCAAATATTCCAGAGCATACAGAAAAGATTTGTCTAAAGAAATATAATTTTGTAAATCAAATATTAGAGTTAAATATACCATATCTATCAATAAGTGATGGTCATATAATACAAATGATAGCATTTAAAAATAACAATAAAACTTATATTCATTCAAAAGCTTTAACAGAAATTATTAACAATAGAAAAATAATAGTAAATAGAGAAGAAATAGAACAATATTTACAAAAAGGATATTTCAAAGAAAATAATTCTGCCTCTAAAATGTTAGATTATAATGATGTTAATCTTCCAGACAAATATAGTTTAGTGAAAATAATTGATGTAGATGGATTTATATATGATGATAAAAAATTATTAACCCAAAAAGAAATTATTAAAAAAAGACAAGAAAGATTATATGATGTTTTAAAAAATTTAACTCCATTTATAGAAAATAAAATAATTGGAAGCAATGAAATAATAAAAGATTTACAAAGAGCAATTTCTACATTAGACGAAATAGAGCCTTTTAACATAATTTCACCAAAGTTAATGATAAAAATAAAAAATGATAAAGAAATAGAAATAGAAGAATTCTCTTTAAAATACTTATCAAAAGACAAATATGAAATTACATTAGCAGATATTCAAGTAGCAGATAAAAACATAACATCATCAAATGAAAAAAAGCATGTAAAAATAAATAAAATAAGAGAACCAAAAATAAAGAGATATTAAGAATTAAATTTATTTTTAAGTATCTCTTTTTCTGTATAATAAAAGTTATCTTTTTTTATATAGTGATTATATCTTTTTCTAAATTCATCTATACTATTAACTTCTTTTTTCTTTTTAAAATGATAATTATTTAAATATCTTTCTAAAAGAAACTTTTCAAAATAATAGTTTTTCTTTTTATATTCATCATTAATTTTATATAAAAGTAATATTATCATAAGTATAGTATTAATTTTAAAAAAACTTGGGAAAACTATTATAAAAATAATAAAAACTATTATATAAGAAAAATATATAGAAAATAAAAAACTTTTTCTAAAAGATAAATTTAAATTAAATAATATATTTAAAAGTTTTCCACCATCTAGTGGATAAATAGGAAGAAGATTAAAAAATAAAATAGATAGGTGATATATTTTTATAATTTCAATATAATTAGAAAAGAAATTAATTTTAATAAGTATAAAATAAGCAATACATTGAAATATTGGACCCATTACTAAAATAATAAATTCCTTTATTGGACTATCATTAAGATCCATTTTAAAACTAGAAATACCTCCGTATGGATAAAAGTAAATCTTTAAAATTTCAACACCTAATAAATAAGCACTAAGAAAATGTCCTAATTCATGAATAAAAAGCAAAATCATTATAATTATAAATGGCATAAAAGATGCAATAAAGATAGATAAAAATGCAAAGAAAAAGACAAAAGGACTAATATAAATATACTTAAATATATTTTGAATAATCTAAATACTTATCTTCCTTTTGAAATACCAAATAAAGATTTTTATTTTTTACTTCTCCAAGAAGATTTCCTTTTTCAACATAATCATACATCTTAACATTTGAACTATCTATATCACAATACCATATTGCAACACCATCAACACCCTCAACAATAACAGTATTACCATATCCTTCTTTTTCTCCAATAAAAACAACAATTCCACTTTCTAAATAAGGAACCATATAATTTTTAGAAACGTCAAGTTTTACTCCATCTTTATAAACGTGAGACTTTTCATATTTTAGTTTTTCAGAAAATACTTCTTCATCCTCTTTAACTATCTTATCAATAGATAAAAATTTTCCAAAATATTTTTGATAAAAAGCTTTAGCTTTAGTAAATTGTAAACTTTCTTCAAATATATTTTTTCTAATTATATCCTTAAAATTTTTATCATATTTTATTGATATTAATGCTGTAAGTAGTAGAATAATAGTAATCATAAAACGACTAATAAAATTTCTTACTTTTTTCTTTAGAACTAATCTTGTTTTGACTTTTTTCATAAATATCTCCTCATTAGATAATATGTAAAATAAAAGGCAACTATTATAAAAAATATTCGACAAATTTCTACATAAGCACTTTACTTTTTAAGACAACTATGTTAAATTTATGTATAGTAAGAAGGAGTTGAAAAAATGAGAGCAAGAGGTAAAAAGATTTTATTAGTTACAGGAACATTAGAAATTATATTAGGACTACTTTCTATTTTAGGAATAGTAATACTTCTAATGACAAAAAATAATGTCCCAACATTAACTCAAGAAGAAGCAACAAGAGCTTTAGGTGGATTACTTATTCTTTATGGAGTTTACGGAGTTAATATTTTAGGTGGATTATTAGGAGTAATATTTGCAGATAGACCAAAATATTCATCATTATTAATGGTTTGTGGATTTATATTAATACTAATGCAAATATCTACATGGTCATATGTTAGTTTAGAATTAATGGATATTATTATTAATGTAATCATAATTCTAATTCCATGTTATTATTTCTATGGAGCATGCCTTAACTATAAAGATTATAATACAGAGCCAAGAAAGAGAACTGTTCCATCAAAAGCAACAGAAAAAACAGCAAGTGTTAAAAAAACTACTGTTGCTACACCTAAGAAAAAAACAACAACTAAAACATCAGAAGTTAAAAAAACACCAGCTAAAAAAACTACAACTAAAAAAGCAACAAGAAAATCAACACCTAAGAAAACTACTGCAACAAAAAAATCTACACCTAAAAAAGCAACTACAAAAAAAACAACAACTAAAAAAACTGCAACTAAAAAAACAACAAAGAAAAAATAATAAAAAGAAACCTATAGTTTCTTTTTTTATGCAAATAAATTAATGCTATTTAATATTCCATTTAAAGTAATATAAATAAATGGAAGAGAAATCAATACAACAAGAAAAGCTAAACTCCTAATCCTACCTTTTAATCTTAAAATATCAATTACTATACAAAGTTCTAATAAAAATACCGCAATAGTTCCAAACAAAGTAGGTAAAATATCCGCAGCCATATTTAAAAGTTTACAAGTAATTTCTTCACTTTTACATTTAGATAAAGTATCTGCTGCTAAAACATCAGAAATATAGGCAGTTGCAATAGTTAAAACTATAAACACTAAAGAAGCTTTTAAGTTTTCCATTGATGGAACAGTCTCTTTTTCAATTTCAACTTTATTATTCATAATATTTTTTATCCTCCTAATATAATTCTACCATACATATTGATTTTTTTTCATATAAATTATATTATTAGACATATTAAAGACATAAAAAATATAAACTATTTGTACTTTTTAGTATTACATGATAAAATTAATTTGTACGATAAAGAGGGTGGAAACATGAAAGAAAAGAGAAGTTTTACCAAAAAAGTAGGTTGGTTTTTTTCTATTCTTTTATTAATAATTTTAATTCCTTATTTTATTATTAGTATTATTTTAACTTATGAAAAAGTAACAAATCTTAATAGTTTACCATCAGTTTTTGGTTATACACCATTTATTGTAAAAGATAATTCAATGAAAGGTAATACTTCTAAAGGAGACTTATTAATACTAAAATCTGAGGAAACATATGCTTTATTACCAAGAGGAGAAATAGTTGCTTTTAAAGAAGATAATAATAAATATAAAATAAGAGAAATAGATAGTATAGTATCTCAACCAGTACCAGATGAAAATGGAAATGTTGCAGAAGATGCAGTTGCTAAATATAAAACTATAGGGACTAATAGAAAAAAAATAGATAGATTAGCTCTTCTATCAGATGCAATATTCGGAGTATATTTCTTTAATATTCCTAAGGTTGGACAATATATTAGCTATATTGAAAATACTTGGATGTTAGTAATTTCTCTACCAATATTAGCATTAGTAATAGTAGGATTAATGTTTTTAGCAAGCAAGTGTGAAGCAAAAAAAATACCAAAAGCAACAGAAGAAGATAAATTAGAACTAATGTCAGCAGCAGAGTTAACATCTGGAAAAAATATAAGAGAAGAGTTAAATAAAAGCATTCCTCTTCAACAACAAGCTCCACAACAAATAACAGTAGCTCCACAAGAAGTTCAGCAAAATATTACTCCACAAGTCCAACAGACTCAAGTAGTACAACAAAAACAAAATGCAACTGGACAATTAGCAGGTGGCATAAACATAGTACCACCATCAGAGGTAAGTAACACACCGACTCCACAAGTAGTAGCGCCTCCTCAAACTCAACAAGCTATGCCACAACAACAGCCATATCAGCAACCATATCCAGTACAAAATCAAGCTCAAAACATACAACCACAACAGGTAGTACCTCCACAAAATAACCAATCTCAAAATCAATAAGAAGGTGATAAAATGAAAGTACTTTTATATGCAGAAGGACAGAGTATAATTGGAAAAAGTGGTCTTGGAAAAGCCATTAAACATCAAATGAAAGCATTAGAAAGTGTAGGTATAGAATATACACTAGATCCAAGTGATGATTATGATATATTACATATAAATACTTATTATGTAAAATCATACATACTTGCCAAAAAAGCAAAAAAAGAAGGAAAGAAAATAGTATATCATGCTCATTCAACAGAAGAAGATTTTAAAAATAGTTTTATTCTCTCTGATAGAGCATCAAAACTATTTAAAAGATGGTTAATAAAATGTTATAGTCTAGGAGATGTAATAATAACACCAACACCATATTCTAAAAAGCTTCTTAAAAGTTACGAAGGTTTAAAAAGAAAAAAAATATATGCTATTTCAAATGGAATAGAACTAGATTATTTTAAATCAGATGAAGAATCCCCTCTAGATTTTAGAAATGTATATGGTTATAGTAAGAAAGATAAAATAGTAGTAGGTATAGGTCTTTATATAGAAAGAAAAGGAATAGTAGACTTTGTAAAACTTGCTAAAAAACTTCCTCAATATAAATTTATTTGGTTTGGACATAGTCCTTTATCAGCCGCAACAGAAAATGTAAAAGAAGCTGTAAAAACAAAACTTCCAAACTTAAAATTTGCAGGTTATGTAGAACAAGATATGATTCGTTCTGCCCTAAAAGATTGTAACTTATATTTATTCCCAACTCTAGAAGAAACGGAAGGTATACCTGCAATAGAAGCATGTGCTATGAAACAAAATCTTTTAGTTCGTGATATCCCAGTATTCGAAGATTGGTTAATAGATGGAGTTAATTGTTATAAAGCAAAAACACTAAAAGAGTTTGAAAGTAAAATTAAAATGATTTTAGAAAATAAACTTCCATCATTAACAGAAGAAGCCTATAAAGTAGCACTAGATCGTGATATAACAAAAATAGGAAAAGAGTTAAAAGAAGTTTATGAGAGTTGTATGTAGTGGTTATTATGAAAAAAGATCAATATATAAAAGTAAAATGGATATTTATAGTTTTAATATGCACCTTAATGTTTAGTTTTATAATTTTTAACGTTAAAATGTTTATAAAGAATATGAATGATAATTCTAATAATAATTCAAAAAATAAGGATGGATATGAAATTGTTTATAGATTAGAAAAGAATGATGGTTCTAAAATATCAGAAGATGATATTAAATTAGCAGATTCAGTTATGACTCGTTCACTTTCTAAGTTAACCATAGATGAAGATGAAGCTATGTATAATATTAATTCTAAAGGAAATAAAATATATGTTAAAGTAAAGGATGTAAAAAATATTAATAATATAAGAAAAAAGTTATCTATAAAATCTCATTACCTTACTTTTAGAGATACAAATGATAATATCTTGATGAATTTTGATGTTTTAAATGTTGGAGGAGCTAAAATTAGTCAAGATTATAGAGAAAAGCCTGCTATTTCTCTATCTGTTAAGAATAAAGGTAAATTTTATGAAGTTACTGATAAACTTTCAAAGCAACAAGATAATCTAATGATTATTTGGCTTGATTTCGATGAAAAAAAAGATAGTTATAATAAAGAGTCAAGTAAATGTGGTACTAAAGGTTCTCATTGTTTAAGTTCTGCAACTGTTTCACAAGCATTTGCAAATGATGTTATAATTCAAGGAAACTTTTCATATGAGGAAGTAAAAAATATGGTTGACACAATAAATTCAGGAACTTTAGGAATAAAAACTGTAGAAGTTTCTTTTAAAAGAATACATTATGTTGATAATTCTATACCAATATTATAAATTATGATTATATGAAATAACTATGTATAAAAATGAAGAATTTAATTGTAAGACATCCAACAAAAAAATAAAGAATAGAAATTCTTTATTTTTTTTAACTTTCAAATAAAATATATTCCGCAAGTTTAATACTATAATTTTTAATATCTAGAAAATCTTCATTAACCTCACCTCTAAAATATTTAATAAGTAAAGTTATCGTACCAATAGTAAAAAATGAGACATTTAAATCTTTATTTTTTTTATCTGGTAAAACTTTTACTAAAGCATTACAAACTTTCTTTTCAAATCTTCTCATAAAAAGTATTGCTTCATTACTTTTAAGAAGTTTTGAATAAATCACTTTATTATCATCTATATATTGAAAAATATTTGAAAGATAAAGACGTAAGTCTTCTTTAGTAGAAATATTTATTCTTTCATTTAAGACTTTCTCTAATATTTCCTCTTGAAACTCATTTGCAATATCATAAATATTATCATAATGAGAATAAAAAGTACCACGAGTAATATCGGCACGCTTTACAAGTTCAGTAACAGTAATACTAGATATTTCTTTTTTCTCTTCCATAAGTTCTGCAAAAGTCTTCTTTATTAAATTAATAGTTTTAATAGAAGATTTATTCACACCTTTTAACTTCATCTCCAACACCTCGGCTTAATATTATACCATAATTTGAACATTTTGTCATGTTTTGTATAAATTTATACAATGTATATAGATTTGTTATTAATTTTTTTTGAATATAAGAGTAAAATACTTTAGGTCTGGGGTGATTATATGAAAAAAATTACTGATTTTATAGTAAATAATAGATATATAGTTTTCGGTTTAGTATTATTAATGTCATTTGGATGTATATTTTTATTTGATGACATTAAAATTAATCGTGATATTTCAAAATACTTACCAAAAACAAGTGAAGTAAGAGTAGGTAAAGATATAATGGAAGAAGAGTTTAGTAGTGTAGAAACTAGTACTCTTAATGTTATGTTTAAAAATTTAAACAAAAATAAAAAGAATAAAATATATGAAGAGTTAAAAGATATAGATGATGTTGAAGTAAGTTATGATGATAGTAAAGATTATAATAAAGGAAAATATACATTATATATTATTACTGCTGACTTTAGCGCAGACTCTAAAGAGGCAACAAAACTTTATAATAAAATACTAGATAAATATGAAGATTATGACATATCAACAAGTGGAGATATAAACGAAGAAAATAAAGAGGTTCTTCCATTTTATATAGTAGTAATTGCTGTAAGTTGTGCTTTAGTTATTTTGATTATGATGTGTGATTCAGTAATGGAGGCTTTCTTATTTTTAGCATCAATTGGTATTGCAGTTTTATTAAATAAAGGTACAAATATAATATTTGGAAGTATATCTAGTGTTACTGATTCAATTTGTTCAATACTTCAAATGGCTTTATCAATGGATTATTCAATTATGCTTATGAATAGATATAGACAAGAAAAAGAGATAGAAAAAGATAATGTAAAAGCTATGAAAAAAGCTTTATTCAAAGCATTTAGTTCTATTTCTTCAAGTTCAATAACTACTATAGTTGGTTTACTTGCTTTAGTATTTATGAGTTTTACAATAGGACGTGATCTAGGATTTGTTCTAGCCAAAGGTGTAATGTTTAGTCTATTTACAATATTTACATGTCTACCAGCCTTAATATTAATGTTTGATAAACTAATTAATAAAACTAAAAAGAAAAGTCCAACATTTCACTTAAATTGGTTAAGTAAATATTCATATCATATTAGATATATTTCTATCTTCCTATTTGTAACAGTATTTATAATTAGTTTTCTATTAAAAGGTAATTTAACTATTCTATATACAGATAGTGAAGTAGATGATGTAAGTCGTGTATTTGAAACAGATAATCAAATGGCTATAATCTATAATAATAAATATGAGGATATTATTTCTAAATATTGTAGAGGACTAGAAAATAAAAAAGATGTAAATAATGTACTTTGTTATGGAAATACTATCAATGAGAAACTAACTTATAAAAAATTAAATAAAAGATTAAAAGACTTTAAAGATGACTTTTCAATAGATGATTACTTATTAAAAATAATTTATTATAATTACTATAATAAAAATGAAGAAAGAATGTCTTTTGATGAACTTATAAAATTTATAAAAAATGATGTATATACAAATAAAGAAATGAAAAAACATATCTCATCAAATATAAGAAAAGATATTGATAGACTAGAAAACTTAACAGATAAAAATTTAGTAAATCAAAAAAGAAGTTCTAATGAAATATCAACTCTTTTTGAAATAGATCAAAATAGTGTAGATGATTTATTAGTTTATTATAATTCTTTAAACGGAAATAATTCAATTAGAATAGATGAATTTATAAAATTCATGAATAATTATATTTTAAATAGTAAATATTCAAGTAGTATAGATAAAGCTTCTATTTCTAAAATTAATATGTTATCAAGTTTTATAAATAAGAATACAATTACTAACCAAATGACATCAAATGAAATATCTAAACTTTTTGGTATTGATAAAAAAACAGTAGAAGATCTTTACTTATATTATCTAACAACTTCTAATATAAATGATAAAATTACAGTAGGGGAATTTTCTAATTTCGTTTTAAATAATTTATCAAATGAATTAGACAATGAGACAAAAGATAAAGTAACTTTACTTAACACTTTTAGTAATAAAGATTTAATAAATAGAAAAACAGATTATAAAACCATGTCAAAAATTTTAAATATAAGTCCTGAAATGACAAAACAATTATATTTATTAAACTTCTTAGAAAAAGAAAATACAAATGAATACACAATAAAAGAGTTTGCTCGATATACTTTAGGAATAAAAGAAAGTACTAACTTTTTAAATGATTTAGATTCTTCTTTCATTAATAGACTTAACTTATTATCACAAAGAGATGATCCTACAAAATATAATGTAGAAAAATTATCACAAAAATTAAAAGAATTAACAAAAGTGGAAATAGATTCTAAAAAGATTAATAAAATTTATAATTTAATAGACTATACAACTGATAATACATCTTCTTGGCAACTTTCACCTTTAGAATTAGTAAATTATATTATAGAAAATAAAGATAAAGAAGAATTACAAAGTATTAATAAAGAAATCCTAACAAATCTTTATACATTAAAATTTGTAATGGAAAGTAGTCTTAATAATATAACTTATTCATATGAAGAATTATCTAATGCTCTAAATTTACCAAAAGATACTGTTAAAAATATTTATAGTCTTTATTTAAGTAAAACAAAAACTATTACTATGTCTCCAAAAGACTTTGTAACATTTATCTTAAATAATAAAAATAATCCATTACTTAAAAATAATTTAAACAATGAAACTATAAATAACTTGAATTTACTTAATACTATAATGAATAGTACTCTAAATAATATAAGTTATTCATCAAATGAGTTATCTAAATTATTTAATATAGAAAAAGATAATATGAATCTCTTATATTCACTATATGAAATAAAATATCAAAATAAATCTATATCATTATCTTATAAAGAGTTTGTAGACTTCTTAGTTAATAATGTTATAACAAATGATAAATATAGTAAAAGTTTTACAGGGAATAAAATAACTAAAATAAGAACAGTACATGGTATTATTAATAATTCACTTAAAAATACTAAATATACAAAAAGTGAAATATTCGCAACAATTTATAATTTATCAAATGATGTAGATAAAGACTTAATTGATTTATTATATATTTATTATGGAACAAATAATTCTTACAATAATAAATGGACCCTTACTATAGAAGAATTTATAAATTATTTAAATAATGATATTTTAAAAGATAAAAGGTTTGATGATTTTATAGATAGTAACAGAAGACGTGAAATAGTGGATGCTAAAAAGACTATTAAAGATGCAAAAAAAATGCTTGTTGGTAAGAAATATTCTAGAGTAGTAATAAATACTAATTTAGATTTAGAATCTAAAAAGACATTTAATTTTATAAAGAGCTTAAAAGATAATTTAAAGAAAAAAGATATATATCTAATAGGGGATTCTCCTATGGCATATAATCTTAATAAAACATTCCAAAGTGAACTTGATTTTATAACTGTCTTGACTATGATATTTATATTTGTTGTAGTAATGTTTACTTTTAAATCTCTTCTCATACCAGCAGTCTTAGTTCTTCTAATTCAAACAGCAGTATATCTAACAATGGGAATACTATCATTTAGTGGAGGAACAGTATACTTTATAGCACTCCTAATAGTACAAAGTATTCTAATGGGAGCAACCATAGATTATGCAATTCTTTATACTTCTTATTATCTAGAATCAAGAAGAACTATGAATATTAAAAAATCTATTACAAACTCTTATAATAAATCTATTCATACAATATTTACTAGTGCATCAATTCTAGTAATAGTAACTCTTATAGTAGGTTGTATGTCAACTGCAATAACTGCAAAAATATGTAAAACAATATCAGAAGGAACACTATGTTCAACACTTATAATATTATTACTATTACCAGCCGTTCTAGCATCCATAGATAAATTTGTAATTAAAAATAAAAAAGGGGCTGAGTGGAAATGAATAATTTCTATTCAGTCTCTTTTTGCTTTGGAAAAGGAAATTTTTCTTCCATTA
>CANQHJ010000046.1 GCA_947623665.1 uncultured Bacilli bacterium | reverse complement strand
TACTACATACCACCTTTTATTATATAGTAATTATATCAAATTTTCTTTACGAAGAAAATTCACTCTTTTTCACTGCAAAACAGTAAAATACTTGACTTTTAATACAAAATATGTTATAATGTGTAACAATTAATGAGGGGGTAAATAATATGGAAAAAATAAAAACATTTAATGAATATTTATTAGAAGAAATAGGAGAAAAACATTTAACAAACATTGAGGAAGTAAATAGTTTATTTGGAAAATATGTAAATTACATAATGTCTATGGATAAAGAATACAAACCAAAATTAGATAATTATACAGAATATTACATGAGTATGAATAAACTAAATAAAGAGTTATATTCCAATGAGAGATTATTACAAGAATTTATCAGAAACAAAAATAATGTACATAATTATAAAATCATAATGGATTATTTACAACAAGTAAAAGAAATAAAAGATAAATACAAAGATACTAAAAGATTTAAAGATGAGTATTATCAAGAAGGAATTAAAAAATTTAGTAAAGAACTAGATAAAGAAATGGAATTTGTTAAGAGACATTTTGAAGTAGCAGACAAAAATCTATCTTCAATAAAAGAACTTATTACTGGACAATATGGTGTAGATATCGAAGAGTTTGAAAATCATGCTAAAAAAATATTAGATATAAAAAATGCAATTTTAAGTAAACTTAATAGTCAAGAAATAAAATTGTTCTTCGATGGTAAAGACTATGGAAAATATATAAGTCAAGAAATAAAACAAGGTATATTTAACTTTCAATTAGGAACAGAGTCAAGTTCTCTACAAATGAGATATCTAGACTTTGAAGAAAGTCAAATAAAGAAAAGTTGTTTTTATAGACAATATATAGAAAGATTAAGCTCACTAAAACCACAAGAATTTAAAACAGTTTATTATGATAGAAATAAAATAAAAGAAGATAGTACACAATTTGATGTTTCATTTATTGATCTTCCTACACGAGCACATCTTAAAAATCCAATTAAAGGTCGTACTTTTGCAATGAAAGTTTTAGCAGATGGTAGTATTATCACTGACAACCAAAAATTTATAGAGAGATTAAAAGCAGTAGAAATGGTTTGTAAAAAAGAACCTATAACTATATATTATGAAGATATAGCAAGAGATGTTTTAAATGCTGTATCAAACTCAAATACTTCTTCAGAAGAAAATATGCAACCACATTACAGAATAAGTGAAGAAATGCTAAAAGAAATTCTAGAAGAACAACCAAAACAAAAAGATTCTTTATTAAGTAGAATTATGAATAAAAATAAAGAAGTAGAAGAACCAGTAGAAGAAAAGTCAAATGTTACTATAGAAGAATTAGTAAAAATGTATGGATTACATTTAGGACAAATTCATAGTGAACTTCATAAAGAAATCAGCCAAATTCTTTGGCCAGTTGAACATAAAATGGCTGAAATATTAAGAAGTCATCCTAAAACAAGTAAAGATATAAGTTTCTTAAATATTAGAAAACAAGATTTTGGAAATGATTATGAATTATCTAAATCAACTTTTGAAAAACCTAATGCTCATGTTTATGAAGGATTAATTGACAGCAGAACATACGTAGATTTTACATTCGATCTTGAAGAGAAAAAGATTAATGTAATATGTAATAATGAAGAAATTAAAGAATTCATTTTAGCACACAATGATGAATTAGTAGAAACATATATCGAATATTTAAAAGAAAATAAGAAAAGTCTTACTGAAAAAATAATAGAAAAAGTAGAAATAGCTAAATCTTGTATAAATGATAATGAAACAATTGATTTAGGTAATGGTATAGAGTTAAGACTATTTGTTCCAAATATAGATGAATTTTTAGTTAAATCTGGAGGATTTATGCCTGAGAGAACTATATTTGCTTCTTTTAAAGAAGATGATGTTGAATTGATTAGTACTCGTTCTGGAAATATATCAGAAGATATCAAAGAACATAGTGTAAGCATTGATAAATCTATTGAATATATGTCTAAAGCTATAGATTTAGGAAAGTTTATGGCAAGAACATTCGAAGAAGTTGCAATGAACTATATAATGAGAAAATAAAAAAATATAATATATAGTTGAAATTGTTATACTTTTTTGATAAACTCTAAATATAAGATAATAAAGCAGTACTTAAACTAGATATTTATCTAGCAAGTACTGCTTTTGTTTTTTAGAAATAAGGTGGTAATATGAGTAAATTAAAAGAAAGATATTTAAAATGTAAAAAAGAAGATAAAGAAAAATTATATTTATTCGAAAGTGGAATATTCTATTTATTTTTAGGAGAAGATGCAATAAAAGTAAGTGATAAATTAAACTTAAAACTAGGTCATTTAACTAATGAATTATATAAATGTGGATTTCCAAAAAGTAGTATTGATAAATATAAAGAATTATTTGAGTTAAATTCACTAAATGTAGAAATATTAGATAAAGAACAACCAGATTACACACATGAATTTTGTTTAAAAATAATTGAAAGTATCAAGAAAATTGATTTAAATCATATCACACCATTAGATTCTATGAAACTATTAAAAGATATACAAGATAAATTATAAGGAGATGCTATGGTAGATTTAGAAAACTTACTTATTTATAAGGAATATGTAGAGTTAATATGTTTTACAATAGACATTTTAACTGAGTACCCACGAGAAGTAAATATTCAAGATGATATAAAAAAGGTAACATATGATGGACTTAATATGCTAATACATGCCCATAAAGAAGAAAGTTTAGAAAATAAAGAAATATTACTAGGACAATTAGATGCTTCTTTAAAAACGTTAAAAGTTTTAGTTCGTATTTCAAACAAAAAGAAATATATTAATAATAGAATAGTAAAAACTTGGAACAAAAAAATAATAAATATTTCTAATCTTACTTGGACATGGATGAAATCTTGCCAAAAAAGAAACAGTATTTTTAATAATTAAGAGTTTTACAATTATGTTTTTACATGTTATACTTTAAGCATAAAGGAGTGGATAATTATGAAGTTTGATTTTTCTACCTATATGGAAAACTTTATAGACAGAAAAATATATGAAGAATTTTTCAGTAAAAAAGAAAGTGTTTTGGAAAAATTAAAAAATTATGATATGACAGGATGGATTCAAAACAGTATTTCAGAAGAAGAAGTAAAAAAAATAAAAGAAGTAAGTTCTAAAGTAAGAGAACATGCAGATGTATTTTTAGTGTTAGGAATTGGAGGATCTTACCTTGGAAGTAAAGCAGTAATAGAAGCCTTCTTACCTTATTTTAAAAAAGTAGAAGGACCAGAAGTTATTTTTGGTGGTATTAATATGTCAAGTGAGTATCTAAAACAATTACTTGATTATATTGAGGATAAAGATGTAGTAGTAAATGTTATATCAAAATCAGGTACTACTATGGAAATAAGTGTATCATTTGATTTAGTGTATAAAAAATTATCAGAGCGTTTTTCAGAAGAAGAATTAAAAGAAAGAATAATAGTTACAACTGATAAAGAAGAAGGAAAACTAAGAAAACTTGCCGACTTAAAAGGATATACAACTTTTGAAATACCAAGAAATATTGGAGGAAGATTTTCAGTTGCCACTCCAGCAGGACTACTACCAATTTCTGTTGCTGGAATAAATATCGATATGTTTTTAGAAGGATATCATGATTCTCTTTTAAAATACATGGATAAAGCATTTGAATATGCTTGTATTCGTAATACTTTATATAAAGAAAATAGATGTGTAGAAAACTTTGTTTCTTATGAGCCTAAATTTTCATATTTTAATGAATGGTTAAAACAACTATTTGGAGAAAGTGAGGGAAAAGATAATAAAGGGATTTTACCAACATCAACTGTCTATACAAGAGATTTACATTCACTTGGACAATACATGCAAAGTGGAAAAGAAATTCTTTTTGAAACAGTTATTAGACTAGAAGAAAGTGAAATTATAAATTATCAAAATAGTGATATAAATAAAATGAATTTTATTATTTCAGAAAGTGTTGCAACCGCTCATAGCAAAGGACATACTCCATCTAATATCATTACACTTTCACATTTTGATAGTAAAGTAATGGGTGAATTAATATATTTCTTTTTATTAAGTGCAGCATACAGTGGTATATTATTAGAAGTTAACCCATTTGATCAACCAGGAGTAGAAGCATATAAAAGTGAAGTTAGGAAAAATTTAAATTAAATTATATAGAAGTAAAGAGACAAACAAAGTGTTTGCCTCTTTACCTTTGACAGTAAAAAATTTCTAAATAAATTATCCCAAAAAGTATTGTAATTTTTTTAAATTAATATATAATAGAAAACAATTATTTCGCTAGGAGGAGAAGACATGAGTAAAGAAAAAAGACCAGTTTTATTAGTAGATGATATAGTATTATTTCCGAGTAGTGAAATTAGATTAGAATGTAAAAGTAAAGATGAAAAAAATATTATAAATAAAGCAGAAAGTAAAGATGAAAAACAACTAGTTGTTGTTAATCCACTAATACAAAGACCTGAAGAAGAACCATATGAAATAGTAGATTTGCCATCTGTTGGAGTAGTTGCAGAATTAATTATGAAAATGGATGTACCTAATGGAAAAAGTAGAGTAGTATTAGGTGGAATAAGACGTGTAGAAATTTCAAGATACACGTTTACAGAAGGAATATTTGAAGCAGAGATAAAAGAAATTTATACAGAAGTAGAAGATAGTAAAAGTTATAGAGATATTTTGATGAAGTCATTAGAAAAATATGTAACTAAAGTTCCATATGTATCTAATGCTTTAATATCACAACTTACAACTATTTCTGATATAGATGAATTAACAGATTTAATTGGAGGTTTCTTACCATTTGATTATATAAAAAAGAAATCATATATTCTAGAAGTTGATCCAATTAAAAGAGTTAAAATGCTAATAGAAGATATGAAAGAAGATCTTAAAATTATTGAACTTGAACAAAAAATAGAAAGTGAAGTAGAAAAAGAGTTAAATGATAGTCAAAGAGAATTCTTTTTACGTGAAAAAATAAAAGTAATACAAAAAGAATTAGGAGATATTAACAGTAAAGATATAGAAGTAGAAAAACTAAAGAAAAAATTAGAACAGTTGAAATGTAATAAAACAGTAAAAGAAAAAATACAAAAAGAGATTACTCGTTATGAAAATTTACCTTCAGCATCCCCAGAGGTAGGTATGGTAAGAGAATACTTAGATTGGATGTTAAACCTACCTTGGCATAAATTTACAAAAGACACAAAAAAGCTATCTGATGTTGAAAACACTTTAAATAGTAGTCATTATGCCTTAAAAGAAGTAAAAACTAGAATACTTGAATATCTTGCAGTAAAACAAAATACTAAAAATTTAAGAAGTCCTATTATTTGTTTAGTAGGTCCTCCTGGTGTAGGAAAAACTTCCCTTGCTATTAGTATTGCAAAAAGTTTAGGAAGAAAATATACCAAAATATCTGTTGGAGGTATAAATGATGAAGCAGAAATAATAGGACATCGTCGTACTTATATAGGTGCAAATCCAGGAAGAATTATTCAAGGAATGAGAAAAGCAGGAACAACTAATCCAGTATTTATAATTGATGAAATTGATAAAATGACTAAAGACATAAAAGGAGATCCAGCTAGTAGTCTTTTAGAAGTATTAGATCCAGAACAAAATAACAAATTCTCAGATCACTATATAGAAGAAGATTTTGATTTATCAAATGTATTTTTTATTGCTACAGCTAACTACATAGAACAAATACCTTATGAACTTCAAGATAGACTAGAATTAATACAACTATCAAGTTATACAGAATATGAAAAATTAGATATTGCTAAAAATCATTTAATACCAAAAGAATTAGAACAACATGGACTTACAGAGCTTCAAGTACAGTTTACTGATGAAGCCATTCTTACATTAATTAGAAACTATACAAAAGAATCGGGTGTAAGAGAATTAGAAAGAATAATTGCATCTCTTCTAAGAAAATTAGTAAAAGAAATAATAGATAATGATGATCATGTATTTTTCAATATAGATAGTAAATCAATAGAAAAATATTTAGGTAAAAAGAAATTTGACTTTCAAAAAAATTCTAATAAAAAAGAAGTAGGAGTAGTAAATGGTATGGCTTATACAATATTTGGAGGAGATATCTTACCAATAGAAGCAACATACTATAAAGGAAAAGGGGATCTTATTTTAACAGGATCATTAGGAGAAGTTATGCAGGAATCTGCTCGTATTGCTCTAAGTTATATTAAAGCTAATATGAAAAAATTTAAAATAAATCCCAAAATTATTGCAGAAAATGATATCCACATTCATGTGCCAGAAGGAGCTGTATCAAAAGATGGACCAAGTGCAGGAATAGCATTAACTTCAACTCTTGTAAGCCTTTTTACAGGACTTTCAGTTGATAGTACAATTTCCATGACAGGAGAGATAACTTTACGTGGAAATGTCTTAGAAATTGGTGGACTTAAAGAAAAGGTAATAGGAGCACATAGAGCAGGAATAGAAAAAGTATTTTTACCTGCAGATAATAAACATGATTTAGATGAAATACCTGATGATATAAAAAAAGATATTGAATTTATATTTGTATCAAATTATAAAGATGTATATAAAAAATTATTTTCATCAAAGAAAGAAAGTGTAGAAGTATGAATAAAGAAAAATTAATACAATTAAAAAATGAAATAGTATTTGTTACTACTAATAAAGGTAAAATAGCATCTGCCAAAGAAAAATTACAAGATATAAAAATTGATATTTGTAATTATGAAGTAGAGGAAATAAGAAGTGATGATGTAAAAGAAATTGCCAAACATAAAGTTAGAGAAGCTTACAAAATAGTAGAAAAGCCTTGTATTTCTCTAGATGCAGGCTTTTATATAGAAGCATTAAATGGATTTCCAAGAGCCTATGTAAACTTTGCATTAGATACAATAGGAATAGAAGGAATATTAAAATTAATGGATAAAGAATCTAACAGAAAATGTACTTTTAAAGAATGTCTTGCCTATTATGATGGAGAAAATATGTTATGTTTCAACGGAAATCATGAAGGAGTATTATCAGAAACTATCAAAGGAAATGATAATAGAAAAAAATGGTCTGACTTATGGTATGTATTTATTCCTTATGGTTGTGATAAAACACTAGCCGAAATGACTAATGAACAAAGGCAAAATAGAAAAAGATGTAAAGAAAATAATAGTGCTATGGATGAATTTGCAGACTATTACCAAAAAACAAAAATAATGAAAAAAAATATACAAAAATGAAAAAATGTGTTATAATATGACCAAAAAAAAGAGATAATGGGAAGTGAGTAAAATGAAAAACATGAACGAATTTTCATTTTATGAGAAACTAAAAGAAATAATACTATATAAATATCAAAGCTTGAAAAATAATTATTTAAGTGAATTTTTTAATGCGGATAAATATTTCGAACTAGCACTTGCAACCTCTTATCTCGTGTTATCAGAAGAATCTATAATTACTGATAATAAAATAACCCTTAGAATGGATAAAGATAAACTTGATTATCTTTTTACTAAAGAATTTTGTGATTTTCCACCAGTAATTTACAAGAGTAGAAATAAAAGAGATTCAAAAAAGAATCTTCAAAATATAAGAAACGGACTTCTACATGGATTGTTTATGATTGATTTTGAAAATCAAAAATTTAAAATAATAAATCAAGAAAAAAACTTTATTTGTGATGTTCCCTTTGAATGGATAAAAAGTTATATGAATTATCACATTTTAGAAGATAAAACAACAAGAAGAGTACAAATGAAAGAAATATTTATAACAAAAGATATTTTTAAAAATTTAAAACATTTAGATGATTTACAAAGCGTAAGTGATTATATTAACAAACTTTATATTTATGAAATAGATATAAGAAGTGAAAACAATATAAATAAACAAGAAGTAAAAAGATTTGTAAAAGAATATATTTCTAACAATCTAATAACATTACCAAACAATCAAAGAAAATCTAATATATATAAACAAAAATTTCAAATGTTAAGACATGATTTAATCCAAGCAATAAAAGAAAAATATGAAGGTACTCAAGTGAATATAAGAATTATAAAAGATATAGATATTGCTAAGGAATTAAATGATATGTACAATACAGAAGAAAATGATATTTATAAAATAAAAGATCCAATAGAACAATGTAATATAATAATTGATAGATTAAGAAAATTTTATGAAAAATCTACAGATGATTTAATAAAATCTTTTGAAGACATTAATACAACTTTACAAATATATAATAATTATATTAAAAACAATCCTGCATATGAAGCAAATAAGAGTATTATAAACTATATTTTGAATACTAATGCTAATGAAGAAGAAATATTAAATTTTATCCATAATATTAGAAAACAAAATCCAGATTCTAAAAATAGCTATGATAACTTTATAATAGGAGGAGAAAAAATGCCTCTTTCTAAAAAAGACAGAAGAGCAATTAATAATTACTATAAAAAACATGAAAATATACAATTAGGTGATAATTATACAATAGAGTTAGGAAAGATTAAAGGAGTTTATAAAGTATATCAAAGATTATTAAGAAATGTAGAAAGAAAAGAGTTTATAAGTGATGAAGATGTTGAGCTTTATAATAGTGAAATTATCAAATCAACAATAAAAATAAGAGATGTAATAAATAAACAAAAAGAAAATATAGATCTTGCTATTATATATACATTAGGAATATCAACTTTTGCTATGAATAAAGAAAAAGCCTTAGATGAAAGTAATTATGAAAATATAAATACTAAAAGAATTCAAGCATATAGTGAAGAAGCATACAGTGAATACAAAAATCGTAGAGAATGGTTAGAGAGAAGTAAAGAACAATTAATTAGATTTATAAAAAGTGAACCAAATAAAAAAAGAAGAGAAACTCTAAAAAGTAACTTAAGAGAAATAGAGTCTAAATTAAGTACAATATTAAAAGAAAAAATAATAGAATTTAGAGGAAGAAACTTAGCTATATGTACAAAAAAACAAACATCAACATTAATAAGAAACTGTTTTTCTCATTTGTTATCCAGTAAAATATCATATAGTTGTTATGATAAAGGAGAAATGGAACTAATAACTAATAATGGATATATAAAGTGTGATGTTTTTAGTCTAATTGATTTTATAACTCAAGATGGTTTTTCTAATATTATGAAAGAAAAATATAAACCTGAAAGAGGAAAACAATATATAAAAAAGAAAAATACTTCAAATTCAAATAATAACAAAAAAGATACTGAATAAACTTCAGTATTTTTTTAATTGGACATAACCTAAATATATATGCTATAATATAGAAGATTTTAAGAAGGGAGTATAACTATGATTCAAGTAAATAATGTAAGTTTAAAGTTTGGTAAAAGAACTTTATTTGAAAATGTAAATATTAAGTTTACTAAAGGAAATTGTTATGGACTAATTGGTGCTAATGGAAGTGGTAAAAGTACCTTTTTAAAAATATTATCTAAAGAGATAGATACAACAACAGGAGAAGTAGTAAAGTCAAAAGATGAAAGAATATCAGTATTAAAACAAGATCATTATGCTTATGAAGATAAAACACCAACAGAAGTAGTTCTAATGGGAGATGAAAAACTATATTCCATTATAAAAGAAAAAGAACAGTTATATGCCAAAAGTGAATTCAGTGAAGAAGATGGTATGCGACTTGCAGAATTAGAATCAGACTTTTTAGAACTTGATGGTTGGAGTGCTGAGGCAAATGCAAAAACACTTCTTAATAATTTAGATGTAAAAGAAGAATACCATGATATGCTTATGAAAGATATCCCAGTTAAAATAAGAGTAAAAGTTTTACTTGCTAGTGCACTTTTTGATAATCCAGATATCTTACTTTTAGATGAGCCAACAAACAGTTTAGATATTAAAGCTATAAGGTGGTTAGAAGAGTTTTTAATAAACTTTCAAAATACTGTAATAGTAGTATCTCATGATAGACATTTTCTAAATAAAGTATGTACTCATATAGTAGATATAGATTATAAAAAGATGAAACTTTACATTGGAAACTATGACTTTTGGTATGAATCAAGTAATCTTGCCTTAAAACAAGCAAAAGATGCTAATAAGAAAAAAGAAGAAAAGATAAAAGAACTACAAGACTTCATTGCCAGATTCTCAGCAAATGCTTCTAAATCAAAACAAGCAACATCAAGAAAGAAAATGCTTGAAAAAATCCAACTTGAAGAAATAGTACCTTCTTCACGTAAATATCCTTATATAGATTTCAAAACAGATAAAAAAGTAGGAAACGAAATATTAAAAGTTACTAATCTAACTAAAATAGTAGGGGATAAAAAAATATTTGATAAACTATCATTCACAGTTTTAAAAGGAGATAAAATAACCTTTCTATGTGATGATGATAGTGTAAAAACAATGTTATTTAAAATATTAGTAGGAGAAGAAAAATATGATAAAGGAAGTATCTCTTGGGGAAAAACTATTTCTCTAGGTTATCTTCCACAAGATAATAATTCCTATTTTAAGGAAAATGATACTATTATAAAATGGATGGAAAAACAACATAAAGTAGATGATGAAACAGAACTTAGAAGTTTCTTAGGTAGAATGCTTTTTTCAAAAGATGATGTATTTAAAGAAGTAAATGTCTTATCAGGAGGAGAGAAGAGTCGTTGTATGTTTTCAAAACTAATGTTAGAAGAACCTAATACTTTAATATTAGATGAACCTACAAACCATCTAGATCTTGAAAGTATAACATCACTAAATGAAGGACTAGAAAAGTTTGATGGACCAATACTTTTCACAACACGAGACTATGAATTGAATGCAACAGTTGCAAACAGAGTAATAGAAATTTTCCCAAATGGAAAATGGATAGATAGACCTCTTACTTTTGATCAGTATACAGATGATGCTAAAGTAAACAAAGAAAGAGAAAATAATCAATAAAAAAGAGATGTAAAAATCTCTTTTAATGTGCAGTTTGTTCTTTAACTTTATCTAAAATATATTTCTTAGTATCATCAAAACTTAAATCTAAAACAATGGAAAATTCATTATATAAATATTTTTCAGCAAGTTCAAAATAAGTACTATCAACCTCAGCTATTCTTCTTTTACTTTCAGCTCTTTCTTTATTCCTAAAATAAGTAGTCTTTATAATCTTTATCAAATCTCTATGTGTTCCAGAATTCATTAATTCCTTATACTCATGTTCTAAAAACTTATCATTAGTTTTAATTAAACTAATATTTGGTATTTCTTCAATAATTTTATCAACTTCTTCTCTAGTAATTAAATCTCTAAGTAAAGAATCTCCTTTAGAAACCGGAATATTAATCTTTAATGAAGGATCAGTTACAGATTTTAAAATATAATAATCTTCATCATTAAAATAATGTTCTTTAATATTTTCTATTTGACAAATATCTTTTCTATAAACTACATAATCTTCTAACTTATACATAATAAAATTCTCGTATAATCAATCTTATAGAAATATTAATTAATTTCTTATTGATTGATCCCTTTCTATTTAATATTTTTTTA
>CANQHJ010000045.1 GCA_947623665.1 uncultured Bacilli bacterium | reverse complement strand
AAAATCCCTTCTTGGTTATATATTTCTATATTACCATAGAAAGGATTTATCTTTACACAAATTTATTTACATACTCAACAAAGGATTAATTGTTAAAACTAAAGTTTTATAATTAATCTCGAAAATCTCACGATTCTCTTTTTCTACTTCATAAAGATTTCTCTTTCCATAGACCAACTTCCGACAGTTGCTGCCGTACTTTATATTATTATTACTTTAGTTTACTAATAACCTTTTATAATATACTTTTATACCTTCTTCTAATATATTTATACTCGCATTTATATCTCTATCATTTTTATTACCACACTTCGAACATTCCCATTTTCTTATTCTTAAATCACTTATCTCTTTATTTATATTCCCACATCTACTACATTTCTTACTACTTGGAAAATATGTATTTACTTTTATTAACTTTTTATTATTCCATAAACTCTTATATTCTATCTGTCTTATTATTTCACTAAATGAGGAATTACTTATATATTTTGATAAGTGATTCTTTTTATTTTCTTTTTTTGTTATCATATCTTTTACTTTTAATGTCTCTACTGCTATTAAATCATTTTCTTTTACTATTTTTGTAGTGATTTCATGTATTAAATACTTTCTCATATTTCTTATCTTTTGATATGCTCTTTTTATCTTCATTTTTATTTTATAACTATTCTTACTACATCTTTTACATCTTGAAAATCCTCTTTGTAATCCTTTTATTCTTTTCTCTTGTCTTTTTATTTTTTCTTCTAATTTATATTTATACCCATCACTTGTTACTACTATGTTTTTTACTCCTAAGTCTATTCCAATTGGATATCTTAAAGAAAATGGTATCTCTTCTATTTCTTCTTCTACTGATAATGACACATAATATTTATATCCAACTTTCTTTATAGTTGCATTAAATATTTTACCATTAAACTCTTTCTTATTTCTATATCCTCTTATCTTTACTTTACCTAGTTTAGGTAATTTTATTTCTTTATTTTCTAAATCTAATTCTATATTAGAATAACTTTTACTTTTATAACTACTTCTTATACAAGTAGTCCTATAAGTATCTTTATAGTTTTTACTTTTAAATTTAGGGCAACCATAGCCCTTATAGAAATTTATGAATGATCTATCTAAATCATCTAATGAATTTCTAAGACAAACACTATCTACTTCTTTTAACCAAGGATGTTCTACATATAAATTTTTTAAGTCTTTTTTCATATCCGAAAGAGATAAAGACACTTTATTTTCTTCATAAATATTTTTCTTTTTATTCAAGTAATAATTATATACAAATCTACTACTACAATAGATTTATTAATTAATATTTTTTGTTCTTCTGTAGGATAAATTCTAAATTGATAAGCTTTATTTATTAACACCGGAACCACCCTCTAACCTTATAAATTATATTATATTGATAAAACAATTGTACGTCAATACTGTTTGTTAACTTTTGTTTATTTTTGATTAAACGCACTTCCTTATAAATAAAAAAAGCAATACTGAAAAATCAGTATTGTTTTTTCAAATGTATCATAACAGAATAATAATCACCAAATGCTTTCGGAAGTAATATTCCTCCATTCATTAAAGCACTACCAGTATATACTTTATTAGTATTACTATCTATATATTCCATATTTTCTTTAAGACCTTTTAATTTAATATTATATCTAAGTTGATTAGCCTCACTTCTAAAAATTATTCCTTGTACTAAAACTTCGTTATCATTTACAAATTCCCATAATGCAAAATTATCATCATTAGGATTACTTAAACGATAATAATCTCCATTATGTATTAACTTATTAAATTTTTTAAAAATCTTAATATCTTGTTTTATATTTTCTAACTCTAAATCACTTAAAGTATTTAAATCAAGTTCATATCCAAAACTTCCAGCCATTGCAACAACACTTCTAGCACTCAGTGGAGTAATTCTTCCACTTTGATGATTAGGGACTGCTGATACATGACTTCCTATAGTAGATATAGGGAAGATAAAAGATGTACCATACTGTATTTTACTACGATCATAAGCATCAGTATTATCACTACACCAAATCTGAGGACAGTAGTAAAGCATTCCAGCATCAAATCTACCTCCGCCTCCACAACAACCTTCAATTAAAAGGTTAGGGAAGTCATGATTTAATTTTTCTAAAAGCTCGTAAAGTCCTAAAACAAAACGATGTCCCATTTCTTTTTGATTAGAAGATGAAAGACTATAAGTATACATATCACTAATACTACGATTAAAATCCCACTTTATATAATCAATAGAACAATCTTTAATAATTCTACTAATAGACTCATATAAATAATCTCTAACATCACTTCTTGTAATATCAAGAACTAATTGATTACGACTTCTTCCAGGCTTTCTTCCTGGTATTTTAACTGCCCAATCAGGATGATTTCTATAAAGATTACTATCCTCAGATATCATCTCAGGTTCAAACCAAATACCAAACTTCATACCTATTGACTTAATTTTACTAGCTAAATCTTTAAGAGACATTTTTAATTTATCCTCATTAGCATACCAATCCCCAAGACCAGATTTATCACTATCTCTTTTACCAAACCATCCATCATCTAAAACCATCATATCAATACCAATGCTAGATGCAGTCTTTGCAATCTCTAAAATTTTTAAAGCATCAAAATCAAAATAAGTAGCTTCCCAATTATTAATAAGAACAGGACGACTTTCAAGACTATATTTACCACGACACACATTATTTCTTATAATATCATGAAAATTATGAGATAACTTAGAAAAACCTTTATCACTAAAAGATAATATAACCTCAGGTGTAAAAAATTCTTCATTTTGTTCTAAAGTCCAACTAAAAGTATCAGGATTAATACCCATTATCATACGCACTTGATTTAATTGATCCCTCTCAATTTGTGTTTTAAAATTACCACTATACATAAGAGTTGCTCCAAAACAATTACCAAACTCTTCATTACAATTTTTATCACAAATTATAATAGAAGGACTCTCTTGATGAGAAGAAGTTCCTCTTGTACTAGAAAATTCATAAATATTATGTGTTATAGGAATTCTTTCAAATTGTCTTTCCATTGCATGTCTACCATGAAAATGAATAATATCTAAAGAACCATAAGGAATATCTAAACACATACTAAAAGCTTTATTAATCTTAATAGAATTTTCTTCTTCATTCCTAATAACAGCACTTCTACATATAATATCTTTATTATTAAATACCCCATATTTTAAAACAACATAAACATCACTAGAAGTATCTTTTAAAGTGATTTCTAAACTATCACAATCAGAGTAATTACTATATACACTAGGTAAATCTTTAATAGAATACTTTCCTTTTTTAATAGAATAACTTTCATATCGTAAATCTATTGCATCACTTCCGTTATTATGAATAACACTAATTGCTGGAACTCTAAAGTCTCCAACACCAAAACAAGAATATTCAAGTGGAAGAGTATCAAGAGAGTAGGTACTATCATCATCTACCTCACTTATCTGCCCAGAAAAACCTACATCTGGATAATCTAGTAAATATTCCATATCACTTAAAGTCTTACTTCCATACCAAAGATGTTTTAAAACATTATACTTATCTACTTTCATTTGATACATACTATTTTTAGTCTCTAAATTAAAAAGAATTTCCTTATCTTTTTTAATAACTTCAATCACTATATACACCTCCATAAGTAAAAACTCCCTATAATATTAACACTAATTATGATAAAAAGAAACATAAAAATAACAATCTTACATTTAATTTACATTTATTATAATTACAATTATCTATTTATTTAAGAAATATGCTATAATCAATTTGAAAGTAGGTTACATAAATGAAAAAAGAATTAAAAGTTTTAATCTATAGTATGATAAATAATATAATAATTGCAGTAACTAAAGTAGTATGTGGTTTTATTTATGGAATGTCATCTCTTTTTGCAGATGGACTTCATTCATTTAGTGATTTTATAACTGATATTATCGGTTTAATAGGCTCTCACATAGCTAAGAGAAAACCAACAAAAGAACATCCATTTGGTTTTGGTAAAGTAGAGTATTTAACTAATTTATTCGTAGGAATAATTTTATTCTTACTAGGTATATTCATACTGATAAATAGCTTTAAAGAGAAAACATTCACACCACCACTAGAAATATTTATAATGCTTACTATAGTACTTATCTTAAAATTTATATGTATATATATTATGCATGAAGTAGGTAAAGATATAAATAGTCAACTACTAATAACTCAAGTAGAAGAGTCTAAATCAGATTTAATATCAACTATAGTAGTAATAATAATATCTATTATTTTACAATTTTCAAATAAAGTACCATTATTAAAATATGCTGATATGATTGGATCTATTTTAATTGGATTATATGTATTAATATCAAGTATTAAAATAATATATCATAACTGTCTTGCTCTAATAGGAGAAATAGAAGATGATAAAACCGTAATAGATAAAGTAGATAAATTCATATCTAAATATAAAGATATAAATAAAAAAGAAATTACTTTAATAAAATATGGTTCTTATTATAGATTACAACTAGTAGTAGAATTAAATCCAAAATTAACATTAAGAAAAGTAATTAATTTAGAAAACAAAATAAAAAGAGAAATAACTAGACATTATTCTCTAAAAGTAAAATATATTACAATATATGTAACTAGAAATTAATTAAGAGGAAGTATTATTCACTTCCTCTTTCAACTCTTTGTTTTATAAGTTCTAATATTTGATTCTTTAAAGCTGCATCAGCCTCTTTCCAAACAATCTCAAAAAACACACCCATACCAGGTAAAGTAACTTCATCTGCTTCTTTAATAGACTCATCAATTGCATTTCTTAAAGAATCATAATCATCTCCTTTAAAATTGTTTATTATATGATCTCTAATACTTAAATCCATATTTTTGCCTCCTAAAAATATATTGTATAATTTTACATCTTTTATTCATAAAAATAAAATTTTATTTTAAAATTAAATAAAGCATAGTATAATATAAATATAAGGAGGAGATTTTTATGGCATGGTTAATAGGAATAATCATAGTAATTGTAGTTTTAATACTTTGGTATGTAACAACATATAATTCTCTAATAAATCTTAGAAACAGAGTAAAAGACCAATGGGCACAAGTTGATGTTCAATTAAAAAGAAGAGCAGATTTAATACCTAATTTAGTAGAAACAGTAAAAGGCTATGCTAAACATGAAAAAACAACTTTAGATGAAGTTATTAAAGCAAGAAATACATTTGTATCTGCCAAAACACCAGAAGAAGAAATGAAAAACAGTGGGGAGTTGACTCAAGCATTAAGTAAATTAATGATGCTTACAGAAAACTATCCAGATTTAAAAGCAAATGAAAACTTTAATAGCCTTCAAAATGACCTAAGAGATACAGAAGATAAAATTTCTACTATGAGACAATTTTATAATGATACAGTATTAAAATATAACAATAAAGTAGAAACTATACCATCAAATATAGTTGCAAATATTGCTCATTTTCAAAAAGAAGTATTCTTTGAAATAGCTGAGGCTGACAAAGAAACACCAAAAGTATCATTTGATGAATAAACTTGCTTATGCAAGTTTTTTTCCAATTAAGAGGTGAATTATGAAAAAAACAAAATTAATTTTAATACTATTAATATTTAGTCTATTTATCTTCCCAAATAAAGCAAAAGCATTAGGAGAAGGTGAGACTAAAAAACTATATATGAATTTTAATATAGAAGAAGACGGTTCACTAAAAGTTTATGAAGTAGCAAAACTAAATCCAAATTACAATGGAAGAATTAGAACACTTGCTTATAAAAATGTAAATACTAAGCATTTTACAGGTATCAAAAGTGATTTTGAAGGTAGTGATATTTATAATGCTGATAGTATAATAGATGAAAAAATAGGAAGTATCAAATCTGATAACATTAATCCAAAAGATCTTAGTAATTTAAAAAATATAAAATTTTTCCAACAAACATATATAGATAAAACTGGAGAAAGTGGATTTTATAACGAAAATATCACTCAAGATGGAGTATATTTAAAAATATATAATAACAGTACCACAGCAGAAGATTTTTATTTAGAATATACATACAAAAATGCCGCAGTAGTTCATAATGATGTTGCTGAGGTATCTTGGAATATATTATCAAATAATTATAATGATGCAATAGAAGAATTAATTGTATATGTAAATCTACCAAAAGAAGATAAATCAATGAGAGTATGGTTACGAGGACCATTACATGGAACAGTTGAAAGAATAAATGATAAACAAGCAAAAATAACTTATCATGGATTAAACGCCAATAATGCAGTATCATTTAGAATGATGTTTGATAAATCACTTATCCCTTATTCTATAAAACACTCTTATATAAATGGTAAAGAAAATATATTAGAAGTAGAACAAAAAGCAGCAGATATTGCCAATGCTCAAAGAGAAAAAGCAAAATTGAAAGAGTTAATAATTAAATTATCTATAATAATTTGGTATGTAATATTTATAATAGTAATGTTTTTATTATATAAAAAGAAAAAAGAATTAGAGCAAAGTGATTTTAATATAGATTATCTAAGAGAGTTTCCAGCAGACTATGGTCCTGAAATAGTAGAATACTTGATAAGTAAAAAAATAACAGATAAAGCAATGAGTGCATCTATTCTAAATCTTATAAATAAAAAAGCATTAACAGTAGAACAAATACCAGACGATAAGAAAAACTATAAATTTATAAAAGTAGAAAATGCAAAAGATTTAACTGAAAGTGAAGAAAAGCTTATTAGTATGCTAATAGATAACATAGGAAATGAAAAAGAAGTAACTTTAAAAGAAATAAAAGAATATGGAAATACTTATTCAAAAGGAAAAGACTTTTTAAAACTTTATGATGATTGGAAAAATACAATTATCAAAGAAGCAGAAAAAGAAGATTTCTTTATAAAACCTCCATTTATTGTAAGTATAGCTATTCTAATATGTCTTTTAGGTATATTTATAACTATAATTTATATGTTTAGCTTAACTTTCTTTATCCTAGGATATTTATGTATAATAATAGCAGTCATAGGTCTTATATATATAGGGAAATTAATATTTAGATCTAAAAAAGGAGTACTTCATTATAAAAAGTGGTTAGCACTTAAAAAATTCATGGAAGACTTTGGTACAATGGACGAAAAAGAATTACCAGAAATTATAGTTTGGGAAAAATACTTAGTATATGCAACTGTTTTGGGATGTGCCGATAAATTAGAAAAAGATATGAAAACTCGTTTTGATCAGATGAATCTAACAGAAGAAAACTATCCAGAATTTTACGCATATGGTTATTATAATAGATTATATCTTTATAGTACACTTAATAGTGGTATTAGAAATAGTATCCATTCAACATATTATCACTCTGTAGCATCTACAACTTCATCAAGTGGCTCTGGATTTGGTGGAGGAGCATCTATGGGTGGTGGTTCATTTGGAGGTGGAGGTGGCGGAGGCCATTTCTAATTAAGAGATTAAATATCTCTTTTCTATTGCAACAATCTATTGACAAAAAAATAAGTTTCACTATAATAATAGGTACACTTATTTAAGGAGAGTACCATGACAAGAGAAGACATAAAAACAGTAAACAAAGAAATAATAAATAGAAGGCTACTAGATGAATATGGTAATAATGCCTTAAAAATAGAAGAACTAGAAAAAGAAATAAATCTATATAGTTATAATAAAAAAACACTTGCATTTGCATACATAATAAGCATATTAACAATAACTTTAGGAATGTTTCTACAACCAATAATGCAAATACCATTATTTTTAGGATTACCATTATTAACATTAGTATCTTCATCAATAGGTATTATAGGAGAAAAAATACTAAATAAAATTATTAAAAGTAAAAATAAGTATACTTTATTTAAACAAAATACTAAAAGAATAGACAAATATAAATTAGAAAAAATAAAAGAATTAAATAGATTAAAAAGTAAAAATAAATTTCTATCTAAATCCATGGATATATTAAAAAAGAAATCAATATTTATTTCTAAAAAAGAAATACAAGAAGAAAAAACATTTGAAGAAATAAATAATTTAGAAAAATTAATAGATAATGAAACTTATATAACAGAATTTATTAAAACAAAATCATTTTGGAAAAATATAACCTCAGAAAGCAAATACATTTTAACGATAGGTCTTATATCTTTTTTATCATTAGGATTTTTTCAAGATAAAAACATAATAAACAATATTGGAATTATTTTATATAACACATTAACATTTACATCTTTAGCTCTAGATTTTTCTATCATCATAATGCTAAGTGTTAATAATACAGAAAAAAAAGTAAAAGAAAAAATAAGCCTGTTACAACAACAAGATAATAAAATAACAGACAAAACAATAAAAGATATCGATAAAAAACTAATTAAAAATATAACTTATGATATAGCATATCAAAAAGTAGAACTCCTAGAACAAGAAATAGTAGATGCAGTAACTTCAAAATCTAGTAATAATGAATACATAAAAGAAAAATTTAAACTCAAAGAAGCAAGCAATAAAAGAAAAAATAAAAAAACATTATTAAGATCTAATTTAATAATAAAAAATAAATATATATACCCATTTAAAAGAATAAGTAATTAAATAGGAGATAAAAATGTTTGAAGATAAAAAATTAATTTTAGAACAGAATATAAAAGAAAAATATAAAAAAATTATAAAAATAAAAGACAAAAACGAAAAACAAGATAAATACTTAGAATACTACAATGCCAAAGAAGAATATAAAAATTATGTAATACAAGAAGAAAAAGAAATAGAAGAGTTAAGAGAAAGGATTAGAAACAGTTATAAATATCAAGTAGCACTTTCTTGGGTAGAGTTTTGTGAGAAAACAGGAGAGAAAATAATAGATGTATATAAGAAGTTATCCAAAAAAAGATAACCTCTTTTTTTTGTCCCATAATTTCACATAATATTTTTATATTTATACGTCAATTAATTGCTATGATAAAATCAAGAAAGGAAGTGATGCTTATATCAAAGAAAATAAAATACTAAGATAATAATACTATATATTTAATCGTTATCAACTAATAGACAATCTTTGTAAAATAATGTTATACTAGAAACAGGTGATTAGAATGTATACAATTTGTTTGGTTGAAGATGAGAAAGACTTATCTAACTTGATAAAAATGTACTTAGAAAAAGCAGGATATAATGTTGTCTGTTTTGAAAAAGGAGCTGATGCTATAAACTATATCGGAAACAAAGTTCATCTTTGGATTCTTGATATAATGCTTAAAGATGATGTTAATGGATACGACATTATCAAAGAAATAAGAAAAGAAGATGACAACATTCCAGTTATATTCACATCAGCAAGAGATCAAGATTTAGATAAAATATTAGGTCTTGAACTCGGTAGTGATGACTATATAACAAAACCTTATTCTAGTAAAGAATTAGTCCTTAGAGTAAATAAAATAATAAAAAGAGTTTATCGTCAAAGTGAAATAAAAGTTATAAACTATGAGGACTATCAAATAAATATCAATAAAAGAACAGTAAGTTGTAAAAATAAAGATATAAATTTAACTACTTTAGAATTTGATCTACTCCTATTATTCTTAAGAAATATAAACAAAGGTTTTTCTAGAGAAGAAATATTAAACTCTGTATGGGGTGATGATTATTTTGGCACTGATAGAGTAGTAGATGATTTAGTTCGTAGACTAAGAAAAAAAATGCCCCATTTAAAAGTAAATACTATTTATGGATTTGGATATAGATTACTATGAGTTATAAAAAAAATAGATTAAGTAAACAATTATTAAGCCTAATAGTAATAGTTTTCACAATAGTTTTCATCTGTCTTGGAATAATACTTCCTCAAATGTTAATTCCAGTAGCAGAAGAGAATATATATAATAGATTAAAAGAACCTCTAGAAGTAATAAGAACCGATGTAGATAGTAAAGACTATCTTAATAATACTAAAGTAGGATACATTTATATTATCCCAAATGAAGTTGTAATAAGTGAAAATATACATTCAATCATAAAATTTAAAAATATAAAAAATATTTTAAATAAAATAAAAGATACTCAAGGTAAATTTAAATACGATAATCAAAACTATTATTACTATAAAATAACAAGTGGAGATATAACTAAAATAGCACTCACAAACGATTCTTATATAAATGAAACAAAAGAAGATATCCTAAAAGCAATTCTTCCAGTAGTTTTATTTACTTTCGCTCTCATCTCTTTAATTCTTGTTGTTTGGAGTTCTATTATAGTAAGAAAAATTGAAAAACTAAAAAATAAAGTTGATAACATAGATAATGAAGATTACAATCATAACATAGACTTTAAAATTGATGATGAAATTAGATCTTTAGGTTTGGCAATAGAAGATATGAGAATATCTTTAAAAAACCAAGGTGAATATCGTAATCAAATGTATCAAAATATTTCTCATGATTTTAAAACTCCTCTCACTGTTATAAAATCATATATAGAAGCCGTTAATGATAAAGTAGAAAAACCAAAGAACGCTTTTCACATTATAGAAGAACAAACTAATAAATTAGAACAAAAAGTACACTCACTTCTTTACTTAAATAAATTAGATTATCTAAAAGATACAAAAGATATAGATATAAAAGTTGTAGATATGAAAGAAATACTAAAAGAAGAAATTGAAAAATTTAAATTTCAAAGAAAAGAATTAAAATTTATATTAGAAACAGATAAAAAATCAGTTTATTACGGAACAAAAGAACATTGGGAAACAATATTAGATAATCTACTAGGTAACTTTTTACGATATGCAGATACTAAAATAAAAATAACTGCCAAAAATAATAGAATAATTTTATATAACGATGGACCGCATATTGATACTAATCTCTTAGAAGGAATATTTACACCGTTCCGAAAAGGGATAAAAGGTCAATTTGGTCTAGGTTTATCAATTGTAAAGAAAACAGTTAATATACTGGGTTATGATGTAGTAGTCAAAAATGAAAAGAAAGGAGTATCGTTTATAATAAGTAGAGATTCTCATAAATAGAGAATCTCTGTTTTTTTTATTTGTCATTAAAAAATTCTTTTATATCTATCTCTAGAGTATCTGCAATCCTGCCTAACATCTCAATACTAAAAGTTTTTCTTCTTTTTAAGCTTTCTATTTCAGCAAGATAATCCATAGACATATCAACTTTCTCAGATAAAGACTGCTGAGTATATCCCTTTAATTTTCTATACTTTCTAATGTTTTTTCTTGCTATATCATAATAATACATATTACTATGCTTTCGTGCCATAAGTACCAACTCCTTTATATAATTTTCTCTTAATTTGGTAATTTTTGTTATGGGCTTATAGCACTAGATTTATACATAAAAAGATGATATACTAAACTTAAATAACATAGTGCTTATAGCACTATATAAAACAGTGATAGTAAAGTAGGTAGATAAAAATGAAAAACGAAAGAAAAAATAAAATAATAACAATGGGAGTAATAACACTGTTAATAATCACAGTATTATCAGTAAGTTATGGATTTTTAAGAGTAGAAAAAGAAGGAAAGAAACAAAAGGTAGTCGCAGGAGTATTTAATGTAGAATTTAAAGATGGAGAAACAATAGAATTAAATAATACATATCCAATGACAAA
>CANQHJ010000044.1 GCA_947623665.1 uncultured Bacilli bacterium | reverse complement strand
TATCAAACTTATGTCTTTTTTTGAATTAAAAAATAGTGTAGTGATATTTTCACCAACACTATTTATAATACACTCAATACTCCTTTTAATTATATATTTAGAAAAGAGGTAATATTATGATAGAAGAAAAATATAATAAAATATTAGAATTTTTTAAAACTATTTCAAAAATACCTAGAAATTCCAAAGAAGAAGAAAAATTAGCAGAATTCTTATGTACTTTTGCAAGTACAAGAAATTTATATTATAGAAAAGATAAATTTAATAATGTATTGATAAAAAAGAAAGCAAGTAAAGGTTACGAAAATAAAAAAACTATTCTTTTTCAAGCCCATACTGATATGGTTTGTGAAAAAAAAGAAAATAGTAATCATGACTTTAAGAAAGATAAAATAGAAATAATTGAGGAAGAAAATACATTACATGCAAAAAATACAACCTTAGGTGCAGATGATGGAATAGGAGTAGCTTTTCTAATGTTACTTTTAGATGATGAAAAAATAAAACATCCTAATATAGAATGTTTATTCACAACAGAAGAAGAAATAGGAATGAATGGTGCAAGATGTTTTGACTATTCTGATATTAATGCAAGTTTTCTAATTAACTTAGATGGAGAAGAAGAAAATACCGCTATAGTAGGATGTGTAGGAGGAATAACTATAGAATACAGTAAAAAATTAAAAAGATATCCTATAAATAATGAAGTATATGAACTTTCCATTTCTAATCTTTATGGAGGACATTCAGGAGTAGATATAGATAAAGGAAGAATAAATTCTAATCTTTTAGCAGCCAGTATTTTAAAAGATATAGATGATATACAAATAATATCATTTATAGGTGGTAATAAAGATAATGCTATTGCAAATAGTACTAAAGTACTTTTCACAACTAATGTATTAGTAAATAATTTAATAAAAGAAAAATTATCTAATTTAAAAATTACTAAAGAAGATTCTAATATGAAAGTATCTTGTGAAAAAGTGGAGAATAATAATTATAAAGCAATCAGTAATGAAGAAAGTAAAAATATTTTAACTCTCATAAATAATTTAAAACAAAATGTTATTGAATATAGTAAAGATGTAAAAGACCTTGTAGAAACATCAGGAAATATCGGAGTAGTTAAGATAGATAAAGATAATTGTATTATAAAAGAATCATTAAGATCAAGTGATGACAATAAAAGAAAATTATATCAAGAAAAAAATAATACCTTAGCACATAATTTAGAATTTTCCACAGAAGAATATGGAGAATACCCTGGATGGAAGTATAATCCTAATTCTAAATTACAAGAGGTATATATTAATTCATATAAAAAATATCATGATGATAACCCTAATATTTGTGCAATACATGCTGGAGTTGAATGTGGAATGATTTACGAAAAACTACCACATTTAGATATGATATCTTTAGGACCCGATATTAAAGATGTTCACACTCCAAAAGAAACTTTATATTTAGATTCTTGTAAAAGATTATTACAAACTCTAATAGATATGATTGATAACTTAGATTAATAAAATATCTAAGTTTTTTTTGTAAAAAAAGCGCTAATAAATTGAAGTTTTCTATTATATATAATTGGAGGCCAAAATTTGAGCGCTTGCCCTATTTCAAATAGAAAGGGGCTGATAATATGAGAAAAAATGAAATATTAATTTTCTTTCTCCTAATTATTATTGTTTTATTAATCGTATTTAAATAAAACAAAAGCACTCACATCTTGAGTGCAACACCAACAAGGCAAGCGCTCAACATGACTTTGAGCCTTCCTTTTTATTTTATGTAATCTATATCTGATATATCCATATTATCATAAATAAAATTGATTTTCAATCAGTAAATTTTTTTAATTTTTTTTATAAAAAAGAGCTAATAAATAGAAATTTTCTATTATATATAATTGGAGGCCAAAATTTGAGCGCTTGCCCTATTTCAAATAGAAAGGGGCTGATAATATGAGAAAAAACGAAATACTAATTTTCTTTCTCCTAATTATTATTGTTTTATTAATCGTATTTAAATAAAACGAAAGCACTCAATCTTGAGTGCATACACAACATATGGTAAGCGCTCAACATGACTTTGAGCCTTCCATTTTTATTTTATGTAATCTATATCTGATATATCCATATTACCATAAATAAAAACAGTTTTCAATCTGTAAATTTATAAAAAGTGCAAAAATTTTAATTTTTTCTAGTATATAATAAGTGAAGGTTCAAATGAGCGTTTGCCTTTTAAAGTCCAAAGAGGGGGTTTAAAAGGAGGTGATACTATGAGTAAGAAAGATTTATTAATTGGATTACTTATAGTAGTCATTATTTTATTGGTTATTTATAATTAATAAAAAAAGCACTCAATTTGAGTGCAAACCAAAATTTTATTAGGTAAGCCTCAATACTTGAGCCTTCCTTTTTATTTTATGTAATTTATATCTGATATATTCATACTATCATAAATGAAATTAATTTTCAATCTGTAAATTTTTAAAAAGAAATAGAACCTTTACTTTTTTCTTTACTACAACTAAAATTAATAAGCTTTCCTTGTCTTTCATATCCAGCTTTTTCATAAGCACCATTAGATGCTTCATATTCGTAATCAGTATAAAGTAGTGGAGTCAAACCTTTATCTAATAACTCTTTTGTCATTAAATAAATTAAATTAACAGCATACCCTTTTCTTCTTTCACCATCAGGAGTATACACATCATTTATTTTTGCTTGTCCATCTTTAACACTATAACTTGCCATACAAACAATTTTATTATCTTTGTTTCTAAGAACATAAAAACTATCACTATTTATAAATCTATCTACATCTCTTTCTGCTTCTTCTTTAGTAATGGAATCAACCCCATTCATTTCGTCAGTATCATCTTCCCAATATTTAACTAAAGTTTTTTTATCATCTATAGTAGGCTTAGATAGAAAAGCATCACATTCTTCAGGTTTTTGTGCTGTCTTGCAAAGTAAAAATCCCATTTCAAAATAGTCTTCCTTATTTAATTTAGAAAAATTATCATATACCAGTAAATCATATAATTCTTTTTTACAAGTAAATTTATCCTTTTCTTTGTCAGTTAAATACATATCCATAAGTTCTTCTATTTCAAATAATTTAGTCTTATCAAAATTATCTTTAGTCCATATCCAAGTTGGATAATCTTTACTTCCTCTACATATTATATAATTTTCCTCATCACTATAAAGTTCAAGTTCCTCACTATCTAAATTTTTAAGCATTATATTAAACATAAATCTATCCTTAAAAAAAGGAGAATGCTCATTTTTAAATATTTCATTATCTTTATCGATTTTTTTATACATAATAGCCACCTCTATAATAAATATATCATTTTTATAAATTATTTCATACACAATAATTATTTTTCTTTAGAATAAAATCTATTTATGGTATAATATCATATGTAAAAGGAGGAACTCCCATGAAAGAAAAACTAACAGATGAAGAAGTTTATCATGTAGCACACTTAGCTAGAATAGAAATAGATGATGATGAACTAGAAAACTATAAAATCAAATTAAAACAAATATTAAATGATATAGAAAAAATGAATGAATTAGAAGTTGATAACGAAGATATACTAATTGCCCCAATTAATAAAGAAGTAACATTAAGGGATGATGTTAAAGGAGAAATGTTAGACCCTAAAGAAGCATTAAAAAATACTCCTAATAAGAGTGGGGACTTTATAAAGGTACCGGTGATGATTCATGACTAATTATTTGAATTTACCAGTAAAAGAAATAAATGAATTATTAAAGAAAAAAGAAATAAAAGTTATTGACTTAATAAATGAATCATTTGAAAAAATAGAAAAAAATAAAGATTTAAATTGTTTTATTACTTTAAACAAAGAAGAGGCAATAAAAACTGCTGAAGAGTTAGATAAAAAAGAAGTAGACTCTCTACTTTTTGGTATGCCTATAATTATAAAAGATAATATAAATACTAAAAATTTAAGAACAACCGCAGCATCTAAAATGTTAGAAAATTTTATACCTATAGAAGATGCTGATGTAATTAAAAAAATAAAAGATAAAAATATGATTATAATTGGTAAAGCAAATATGGATGAGTTTGCAATGGGTTCTAGTAATCAAACATCATATTTTGGACCAGTTAAAAATCCTTGGAATAAAACTCTTGTCCCAGGTGGATCAAGTGGAGGATGTGCAAGTAGTATAAGTAGTCGTATCGCACCATTTGCATTAGGCAGTGATACAGGAGGAAGTATTAGACAACCAGCATCCTTCTGTGGAATAGTAGGACTTAAACCAACTTATGGTCGTGTATCTAGAAATGGACTTATAGCTTTTGCATCAAGCCTAGATCAAATCGGACCAATGACAAAAAATGTTTATGAAAATGCTTTACTACTAAATGAAATAGTCGGACCTTCCAATATGGATTTAACAAGCATAGAAAGAGAAAAAGAAGACTTTACAAGACTTATTGGAGAAGATATAAAAGGTATGAAAATTGCCATACCAAAATTTTATATGAATGAAAATATTGATAAAGAAATAAGAGAAAAACTAGAAAGTGTAATAAACATATTAAAAGAAAATGGCTGTACAATTGATTATGTAGATATTGCATATATAGAACAATGTGTCTTACTATATCAGATTATTGCAATGGGAGAAGCTAGTAGTAATCTTGCTCGTTTTGATGGAATACGTTATGGATATTCATATGAAAATCCAAAAGATTTTGATGACTTATATTTAAAAACTAGAAAAATAGGATTTGGAAGTGAAGTAAAAAGAAGAATCATGATAGGAAGTTATTTACTTAGTGGAGATAATGCTAATATTTATTATAATAAAGCTTTAAAAATTAGAAATGCAGTAAGAAATAATTTCTTAAAAGTATTCCAAGATTATGATTTAATTATCGGACCAACTACTACAACAAAAGCTTATCCTTTAGGAAAAGATTTAGATGATGCTGTTAAAAGTTTCTTAGATGATATTCTAACAATACCTGTTAATATGGCAGGACTTCCAGGAATGTCTCTACCAATAGGATTTGGAAGATGCCACTTACCAATAGGTATGCAAATAATTGCCGCACCATTTAATGAAGCTCAAATATATAAACTAGGAAGTTTTATCGAAAAAACTTTAAACTTAGATTTAGAACCAAAAGAAGGTGATAAAGATGAGTAATTATTTAAAAACAATTGGAATAGAAGTACATGTTGAATTAAAAACAAATACTAAAATATTTTCAAATTCCACAAATGGTTATGGAAAAAGTGCCAATTCACTTACTAACTTAGTAGACTTAGGTTATCCTGGAACACTTCCGACTTTAAATAAAGAAGTAGTAAATCTTGCTATAAAAGCATGTAAAGTACTAAATTGTAACATTAGACGTGAAATGTATTTTGATCGTAAAAACTACTTTTATCCAGACAATCCTAAAAACTATCAAATAACTCAGTTTAGAACACCAATTGGTTATGATGGATATGTAGAAATAGAAGTAGATGGAAAAACTAAAAAAATAGAAATAGAAGAAATGCACATAGAAGAAGATACTTGTAAAAGTACTCATAGAAAAAATGTTACTTTACTAGATTTTAACCGTGCTGGAGTACCATTAATCGAAATAGTTACAAAACCATGTATAGAAACACCAGAAGAAGCAAAACTTTATATTGAAAAATTAAGAAGTCTACTTCTTTATGCTGATATAAGTGATTGTAAAATGGAAGAAGGATCAATGAGATGTGATGCTAATATTTCTGTGAGAAAACATAAAGAAGATCCATTCGGTACAAAAGTAGAAATAAAAAATATAGGTTCTATTAACAATGTTAAATTAAGTCTTGAAAAAGAATCTTTAAGACAAATAGAACTTTTAGATGCCGGAAAAACTTTCAAAGAACAAACAAGAAGATTTGATAATAAAACAAATGATACTGTTTTGATGCGTGTTAAAGAAACAGGAAATGATTATAGATATTTTCCAGAACCAGATATTCCAAAACTAGTACTTACGGAAGAACAAATAGAAAAAGTAATAAATACTATTCCTTTATTACCAGATGAAAGAGTAAAACTTTATAAAGAGAAAAATATAAGTGATGTAAATATAAAGAAATTAATTCAAAATAAACCATTAAGTGATTATTTAAATACATTACTTGATAGTAATATAGACTTTACAGTAGCATCCAATCTTTTATTAGGAGATATTTCTAAATACTTAAATGAAAACGAAAAAAATATTTATGATACAACACTTACAAAAGAAAGATTTATAGATTTAGTAAATAAAATAAGTGATAAAACTCTAACAAATAAAAATGTTAAAGATATTTTAGATAAACTAATGGAAGAAGAAACAAGTATAGATGAAATATTAAAAAAATCTGGCATACAAAATATTAAAGATAAAAGTCTCATAGAAGAAATAGTAGAAAAAATAATAGATGCTAATCCTGAAAGTGTAGAAGACTATATTAATGGACATGATAGAGCCCTTAAATATTTAATGGGACAAATAATGAAAGAAACAAAAGGAACTGTTAATCCTCAACTTGCATCACAAACATTACAAAAATCTTTAGAAAAAAGAAAAATCCTCAATTGATTATTAACCTAGTATAGTGTATAATAAAATAAATACTAAGGATGTGAAAAAAATGAAATTTATAAAAAAGAATAAATTTACAATTATTGCAATTATCTGCTTTTTAGCAGTTATGTTAGTTGCATTAGAAGTTAAAAATATTTTCTTTCCTAAAGCAGGAGGAGCTATATACGGAGATAGGCTTGATGGAATAGAAGAAGTAAAACCAACTAACAAAAAAATATCTAAAATAACAAATGCTCTTAACGAACAAGAATCTGTAAAAGAAGCTAAAGTTGTTATTAAAGGAAAAATAATTAATGTTTTAATAACAATTGATGACGAAGTAAGTCTTGAAGATGCTAAAAAACTTCCTGATATAATAATGGAAAAATTAGATAAAGATCAAAAAGAGTTTTTTGATATACAAGTAATTATCGATAAAACAAATGATAGTGCACAATTCCCTATTATAGGATATAAACATCATTCAAAAGAAGGATTTGCTTTTACAAAAGATAGAGAAGAGCAGGAAGAACAAACAGAAGCGGAGAGTTAATATGAAAAAAAAATTAATTATCATGATTCCAGCTATAATTGCAATCATTGCCTTTGTTGGAGTCTATAGATATTACAATAAAGAAGATAGTACAACAACATTAACTGTTACAGAAAAAAAATGGATTCAAGATAATGGAAGAGAGTCAGTAGATTTTGAAGTTATAAATGACTATCCATTATATGGATTAAATGGAAAAGGTGTATTCTTTACATTTTTCAATGATTTAAAAAAAGATATAGGTATAGACTTTAATAAAATATCTTATTTAAAAGATGAAAAGCCATCATCTTCATCATTTAGTTTTCGTATATTAGATAATAATGAAAAACTAAAAGATAATGATTTATTATTATTTGAAGATTACTATGTTGCAATTGGAAAAGAATATCAAAGAATAAACCATATTTCTGATATGAAAAACTTAACATTTGGAGTATTTAAGGAAGAAAGTGAAGACGTAAGATATTATCTAAAATCAGCAAACAACTTATCATTTAAAACTTATGATAATATCAATTCTTTATTTGAAGCAATAGATAAAAATGAAGTAAACATGGTAATTGTACCAAATATTATGTATTTAAATCGTACAATAGATAATAGTAAGTATTCAATTAATTATTATTTTACAGAACTAAAAAAACGTATTGTTTTAACACTTGGTAGTAGTGAAGAAAAATTAAATAATATAGTTCGTAAATATTATAAAAAATGGAAAGCTACAAAATATGTTAGTGAATATAATGATGCTTATCTAGATTATTATGTAAAAGAAAAGAAATTGAGTGCTAAAGAAAAAAATGATTTAACATCTAAAGTTTATGTATATGGGTATATAGAAAATAGTCCTTATGAAGTATTTAAACATGGACATTTAAAAGGTATTGCTGCAGAATATGTAGATAGAATATCAAGACTTACTAATATAGAGTTCAAATACAAAGAATATAAAAACAAAAAAGAATTACAAAAAGCAATTAATAAAGGAAAAGTAGATTTTTATTTTGATTATTATGGAATTAATAATTCAAAATATCTATCAACACTTTCAACATTTATTGAAGATTATGTTATTCTAGGAAGAAATAAAGATAATCATATAATTAATTCTTTTGAGAGCCTAAAAGGTGAAGATATTGTAATGTTAAAAGGAAATTCCTTATATCAATATGTTAAAACAAATTCTAGGGCTAATATAACTTCAGTAAATACTGTAGAAGAATTAACTAAAAAAGCAAAGGATAAAATATTAGTAGTAGATCGTGAAGTATACAATTATTATAGACAAAAATTATTTTCTGATTATACAGTTTTATATACTGATACAATGATGAATGATTATAAGTTTATGGTCAAGAAAAGTAATAAATCATTCTATAATTTATTTAATTATATAATGAATACTAATTCTTATTATAATTATAAAAATAGTGGAATAGAAAACCTAGATTCTAGTTTCTTAAAAGATAAATCATTCTCTGAAATATATATAGATATATTATTAATAATATTCTTACCAATTTTAATATTTGTAATCTTATATTTTATATTAAAGAGAAAAAAGAAAAATAAAAAAATAAGAATAGATGATAGACATAAATATACTGATATGCTTACTTCACTAAAAAATAGAAACTATTTAAATGCAAAGATACAAGAATGGGAAGATTCAAAAGTATTCCCTCAAGCAATAGTAATTGCTGATTTAAATAATGTTAAATATGTAAATGATAATTATGGACATGAAGAAGGAGATCAACTTATTGTTAAAGCAGCAGGTGTATTAGTAAATACGCAACTTGAAAACTCTGAAATCATTAGAACAGATGGTAATGAATTCTTAATATATTTAGTTGGATATAATGATAAACAAATATCTACTTATGTTAAAAAACTTAGTAAAGAGTTTAAAAACTTACCACATGAATTTGGGGCTGGAGTCGGATATAGTATGATTGAAGATGAGATAAAAACAATAGATGATGCAATTAATGAAGCAACATTAGAAATGATTACTAATAAAGAAGACTTTAAATAAAAGGGTGATTATATGAAGCAAGTTAGGCTATTCTTACGAAAAACATTTGAGATTATTGGAAAACCTGAAATGAGAGTATTACCTGGACAACTTGCTTTTTTCTTTGTCCTATCACTTATACCATTAATTGCTTTAGTAGGAGGAGTTGCCTCAGCATTTTCAATAGATATTGAAACACTAAGTAATAGTATTTCAGCAAGTATGCCAACAGAAATAGCAAATGTAGTAATAGATAGAATTTCAGGACAAGGATTAAATTTTAATATCATAATTTTCTTTATATCATCATTTATCTTAGCATCTAACGGTGCACATTCGATGATTATTACCTCTAATGAGATTTATAAAATAAAAGACAGTGATGTTATTAGAAGAAGAGTAAAAGCTATTCTAATGACTTTTATACTAGTTGGGCTTTTATTCTTTCTTCTTTTAGTTCCTGTATTTGGAGATTATATATTTACAATAATATATAACTATTGTAATAATACAAGTGCAGTTGATTTTGTTTATAAAATGTATCAAATATTAAAATATCCAGTATCAATACTAGTTGTATATTTTAACATAAAACTTTTATATGTAATTGCACCCGATGATAAATTACAAAGTAAATCTACAAGTTTTGGAGCAATGTTTACAACAATTGCTTGGATAATATCAACAGAAATATATGCCTTTTATATAGGTACATTTACCAACTATGATATATTTTATGGAAGTATTTCAAATATTATAATTCTACTACTTTGGGTATATATACTTTCATATATATTTGTAGTAGGAATGGCATTAAATGCTTATAATGTTGTAAGTGATTTAAAAGAAAATAAAAAAGAGATAAAATAGAAAGGCTTTATTTAATTTATTGAAATTGAAAATAGTAAGTGATATAATTTATTGTGTGAGGTTAATATGAATTTGAAGAAAAAGAATAAAGATAAAAACAATAAATTTAATATAAAAGCATTTATGGTAGATGCCAAAAAGCAAACTATACATTTTTTTAAAGTGGTCAAAAAAGAACATTTAATAACAAAGTATTTAAAAAATAATGTTTTATTTCTTACTTTTGTAATAACTTGTTTAATTAATTCTACTATGCTTAGATTTTTTACAATGCATACAACAGAAAATTATTTAGCATTTAAACCTATTTTAGCTGATGTATCTATTTTAATAATAGTGGGCTCTTTTGGATATCTATTAAAACCAAAATATAGATTTATATATTATTTTATTTTTGATGTATTTTTTACTGCAATATGTATGATAAATTCAATATATTATACCTTTTATACATCATTTGCATCAGTCTCTATGTTGTCCCTTACACAATATATTGGTGAAGTCGGAGATGCAGTTACAGAAAATGTTTTTGAATTAAAAGACTTATTATATATTATCGGACCAATTATCTTATGTTTTGTTCACTATAAATTAAAAAAGAGAGACTACTATGCAAAAATAGACTTAAAGAAATCAAGAAAAAAGAAAGCACTTACCACTTTAGTAGTAGGTTGTATTCTAGCAGTCATTTTTACTGTAACTTTATCATCTTTAGAAGTTGGACGTTTTGCAAAACAATGGAACCGTGAATATATAGTTATGAGATTTGGTATTTATATTTACCAATTTAATGATGCTTTTGTTTCCTTACAACCTAAGATTAACTCCATGTTTGGATATGATAATGCTATGAAAAACTTTAAAGAATATTATAAAGATAAACAACAAGAACAAAGCAATGAATATACAAATATCTTTGAGGGTAAAAATGTAATAGTTATTCATGGAGAAAGTATTCAAAATAATGCAATTAATAGAAAGTTCAATGATGTAGAAGTAACTCCAACATTAAATAGACTAACAAGAGAAGGAATGTACTTTTCAAACTTTTATTCTCAAGTTAGTGTAGGAACAAGTAGTGATGCAGAGTTCACTTTTAATACATCACTAATGCCTGCTCAAAATGGTACAGTATTTGTAAGTTATTTTGATAGAAAATATTATGCAATTCCACAATTTTTAAAAGATAAAGGATATTATACATTTAGTATGCATGGTAATAATGCTGATTTTTGGAATAGACGTACTATGCATAAAAACTTAGGATACGATAAATTCTATAGTAAAGAGACTTACAAAGTAACAAAAGAAAATACTATTGGTCTTGGTATTTCTGATAAAGAATTCTTTAAACAATCAATAGAAAAGATGAAGAAATTAAATAACAAAGGTAAACCATTCTATGGTCTATTAATAACATTAACTAATCATACACCATTCTCTGACACAGAAAAATATGGTGAATTTGATGTAGATATAAAAAATGGTGGTTTAACTGATAAAGAAACAGGAGAGTCTATACCATCCCCATATATGGAAGGAACTAAATTAGGAAATTATTTTAAGTCTCTTCACTATGCAGACGAAGCCTTAGGAGAATTTATTAAAGCACTAGAAGATAATGGATTAATGGAAAATACAGTATTTGTACTTTATGGGGATCATGATGCAAGACTTCCAAAAAAAGATTACAATAGGTTATTTAATTATGATGCTGCAACTGATGAAATAAAAACAGAAGAAGATGAAGGCTATGTTAACTTTGATGATTATCAATATGAATTGAATCGTAAAGTACCATTTATTATATGGACACCTGATATGAAAGGTACAAAACTTAATCAAGAAATAACTAATGTTATGGGTATGTATGATGTAATGCCTACTCTAGGAAATATGCTAGGTTTCTCAAATAAATATGCCTTAGGACATGATATATTTAATATAAAAGAAAATAACATAGTAGTATTTCCTAATGGTAACTGGGTAACAAACAAAGTTTATTACAATAGTCAAAAAGGACAATATTTAACATTAAAAGAAGAAGCAATAGATGAAAACTATATTAAAAATAATAATAAATACACAGAGAAACTACTAGCAGTTTCAGATAATATAATCGTATTTGACTTATTTAAGAAACAAGAAGAACAAGAAAAAGAAAAATTCAGCAATGAAGGAGAATAGTTATGAAAAAAAAGAAGAAGATGAAAAAAAAAGTAAAAATAACTTTAATTATAGTTTTATTATTACTTATTGTTGGAACATCAGGAGGAGTATATTATTTCTTCTTTAAACCAGAAGAAAGAAAAGAAGTAAAAGTAGAACATAAAATAAAAGGTTATGGATATATCTTAAAAGACTCAAAAAGTAAACAGTATAAAAAATTGTTTTATAAATTAGATAAAGTATTAAAAGAAGATCCAGTAAATGAAAAAAAATATGTTAAATTAATTTCTAGAATGTTCTTAATTGATTACTATTCTCTAGATGAAAAACTTGCAAAAACTGATGTTGGAGGAGTAGACTTTATACATAGTGATGCCATAGAAGATTTTTTAGAAGAGAGTGAAGATACTGTTTATAAATACATAGAAAGTGATTTATATAATAATAGAAAACAAAAGTTACCAACAGTAACAAATGTAAAAATTGAAAGTGTAAGACAAGAAGAGTTTACTTATGGAGAAGAAATTGACTCAGATGCTTATACTGTTAAAGCAACATTAGAATATAAAGATGACAATGACATGGGATATCCCAAAGATGCAACTTTAAAATTTGTTCATGAAGGAAAAAAACTTGTTTTAGTAGAAGCCTCATAAAAGAGGCTTTTTTATTATGGAAAACATCAGTTTTCCATTTAAAACCACCAGCTATGCTGGTGTGAGTAGTAAAGGGCTCCGCCCACCAGAAAACATATATACCTCCCAATGTTATAATATAAATGATTTGCCAATCAAAATATAAAAAACATTGGGAGGTATATATGTTAAAACGTAAAACGAAGTCTAAAACTATAGATGAAAGCCAATTGTCTCATACAAAGTATAATTGCTTATATCATATAGTTTTCATACCTAAGTTTAGAAGAAAAGCAATATATGGAAAATTGAGAAGAGACATTGGCATAATCTTAAGAAGATTATGTGAATATAAAGAGGTGGA